>JAPUJA010000117.1 GCA_027296525.1 Pseudomonadota bacterium
ATGATCTCGAGAAACACGCGCCGGGGCTTCGCTCCGAGGTCGCGGGCGGCCTCGAGCGGCGTGTCGTCGATACCCCGAAGCGAGCCGTAGATCGGCAGGATCGCGAAGGGCAGCAGGAAGTGGGTGAGAGTGACGACGACCGAGCTCGGATTGTACAGAAGCCAGGGAAACGGCTCGTCGATGATCCCGACGGTGACCAACCCGGAGTTCAGAATCCCGTAGGTCCCGAGAATCGTCTTCCAGGCGTAGATCTTTACCAGATAGCCGCCGAACAGGGTGATGAGCGCAATGAAGAGCAGAGGCGGCCCGAACCTTCCCGCCTTGAAGCGGATGAGGTAAGCGAAAGCGAAGGCGATCGTCGTCGTCAGGAGGGCGATGATGAGGGCAATTACGAAGGTGAAAACAGCCGGACCGAAGTATTCTTCATAGACATTGACATAATTATCGAAGGAAAAATCCTTTGTGAGCTTGAACAGCCGAACGCGCCAGAAACTCATAACGAAAAAATAGGACAGCGGCGCGACAAAGAGCAGGAAGAAGGCAAGCCTCGCCGGCAGCAATTGGAGCCTCACGCCGCCAAGCTTTCCGATCATTGGCTCGCGCGCATCGTGCCGGCGTCAAGATACCCGGAGGACGAGCTCAGCCGGCGAGGCTCGTCGCTCATGACCGCCCTGAGCGGCATGATCCGGGGTCGCGCCGCTCCGCTTCCTTCGCTCGCGGTCCGACCGGCACGGCAAGACCGTGATCCAGAGCGATTCGGATCGCCATGCGGCGAGTACCGATCGGCCACCTTGCCCGGCTAGCCAGGCTCACACGCCAGCGACAGGGCGGCGCACCCCCTCACCTCCGGTTCCTCAGGCTTTGAGGATATGTTCCCACGCTTCGATATAGTCGTCCCAAGTGGCATGCACACC
This sequence comes from Pseudomonadota bacterium, assembly GCA_027296525.1. Taxonomy (GTDB): domain Bacteria; phylum Pseudomonadota; class Alphaproteobacteria; order UBA828; family JAPUJA01; genus JAPUJA01. The sequence continues at coordinate 915 of JAPUJA010000117.1, forward strand.
GTCCTCTTCCAGGTAATACATCGGATCGACGCGCAGCTTCGTGGTGAAGTAGCTCTCGATATCGTCGTAGGGATAGGCCGAACGGTTCCAGTCATCGACACCCGCGAGCGCCTCGGCGTTGGTCACCGGCATCCCGTTATAGGCCGCCCCGGCGAGCTGCCCTTCGACGGAAAGCGCCTGGTTAATCAGAGCGTGGGCCGCCTCGAGGTTCGGTGCGCCCCGGCCGATGGAGTAACCCTCGATGAAGCTCATGCAGCCTTCCTCGGGGTAAACCCACCTTATCTCCGGTCCGTCGCCGATCCACGCCGCCACGGGCTCCGCGCCCTGGCATATGATCACCTCTTCGCGCGCCAGGAGGTCGACGAGCTCGCCGTAGCTCGAAGCGATCGTGCGCAGATGCTCCTTCTTCATCTTGACGATGAACGCGACGGTCTTCTCAAGCTCCTCATAGGTCATATGATTGGGCTCATCCGTTCCCGTCGCCACCCGCCCCCAGGTCGAAAAGGCCGAGGGAAGATCGGCGGGTATGGCGCACTTTCCCTTGTACTCATCCTTGAGCATGTCGCGCCACGAGGTCGGCACTTCCTTCACATGCACCGGGTTGTACATCAGGTTGATGGAGGCCCAGGTGAACGGCGCGGAATACCACTTGCCGCCTTCGCTCATGTTCCCTTCCGAGAACTTGACGATGGTTGGGATGAGGTTCTTGAAATTCGGGATCTGCTCCAGGTCCAGCGGCTCGAGCAACCCTTCGCTCGCCATGAAATCACAGTGGATGAAATAGGGCGTGCAGACATCGACCTGCCCGGCGGAGAGCCGCAGCCTCGCGACGATCTCCTCCGGCGCCGATATGTAGGTCTTGTCCAATGTGATGTCGTTCGCGGCGAGGTAGTCACCACCCCCGAGGAACTCGTCATAGCCCTGCCAACCCATGAACTTGACTGCTGTCCCGGCCTTGGCCCGGCGCCCGGACACCCCCAAGGCCGCGAGACCGCCCGTGGCGGCCATTCCCTGCAGCATCGTGCGCCGGCTCATCGGGACGAAAGTTCGCGTGCGGATCACTCCGCTGTCGTCATGTCGGATGGTTTTCATCTCCCTTGCCTCCTTCTACCTTTCCTTAGCGCTTCTCGGGTTGATCTCCATATCCGCCGCTTTGCCGCGGCTTCGACTCGACCGATGTCGCAAGCACGCGCGACAACGGGAGACCTCTTGGCCGTTCAATTCCCGAGTTCTGTCTTTGTATCACCTCGACTGTCCACGGAACAGACCGTATTCCAGACACTTGTTTGGCCAGCCTTGAAACCCTCAACCGGATTCGCCTCGGTGGTGGAGACGAACGGTGACCTGTGGGTCGGCTTTTGCTAGGATCGACTCAAAACGAGCCGAGATGGTCCCGGGCTCCACAGGTTCGGGGCGCCGGCTACCCGGTAGCGGGAATGAAGGTCAATCAGGGAGATCGCTCGATTTCTGGCTCAGACACAGGCAAGCGGGCCGCCTGCCCGGCGGCCGGGATGATGACATCGCTCTTCGTGGCAGGCTTCGGCGCCAAGGAAGCGGGCGCCGACAAACAGGACGCCGAGACGACCATCGATAACATCGCACGACGCATGCGGGAGGTCGCTGGCTAGGCATGCGCGTGCGATCGACCCCAACCCGGCAACGATAGAAGGAGGAGACGAGAATGGCACTCGAGCGGCAGAATTATCCGGATGGCTATTTCCCGGTGAGCGAGTATCACGCGCGCTGGAAAAAAATTCACAAGGAAATGAAGAAGCGCAAATACGACATCGCCATCATCTGGGGCAAGACCGCGGGCCATTACGAGCGCGCCTTGGAGACCTTATGGCTCACGAACTACTACAGCGAGCATTCGGGACAAGAGCCGGATTCACCGATCTGGAACGCTCGAGGCTTCTGCTGCGTCATAATGGAACCGGGCAAGGAACCGGAGCTTCACGCCGACACGAACAATCTCCGCCGCAACATGGTGCGCTGTGGCAAGTACCATTACAGCGACGATCCGGTCGAGAGCGTGGCCAAGGCGCTCAAGCGCCGCAAGGTCCAGGGCCAAGTGGCCTTCGTGGGCTCGGACTGCTTGCCGGTCAAATACGCCAAACAGCTCGAGGCCATGACACCGGGCATCGAGTACCATTACGACGACGATCTCGTGCGCGAATGCCGCCGGATCAAGAGCCCGCGCGAGCTCGACATGTATCGTGAGTGCGGGCAAATCGTCTCGAGCGCGCTCTATCGCCTTTGCGATGGCCTCTATGCCGGCAAGATCGCCGCGGAAGCCGCCGCAGACGCCGCTCACGAGATCGTCCGCCGTGGCGGATGGTGGCTCCGCATCCCGATCAATTTCGGCAAGGACAAGGAAAGCGTCTATTTCGAGCGCGACAATATGTACGGCTATCCGCAGTATGCGCCGCAGAAGGGCGACATATGCCGTACCTGGATCTATGGGCCCATCCATCAGGGCTATTGGATCGACCCCGGGCGCTCTCTCGTCTGTGGCGGAAACCCAAGCAAGGCACAGAAATCGTTGATTGAGGACTCCTACGCCATCACGGAGGCCGTGCTCAATAGCGTCAAGCACGGAATCAAGGTGCTGGATGTCGTCAAGGAAGTCGACAAGGTCAAGAAACGGGTCGCCAAGGAGTACGATCACTCCGCCGAACAATGGCCGTACAACGGCCACGGCAACGGCCTGTTGTGGGAGCACCCCATCATCAACAAGGATTGCGTCACCGACGCCGACAAGTTCGAGGAGGGCATGGTCGCGAGCGCCGAGTCTTTCATGACCCGCAAGGGCGTGGGGAGTGTCGGCTGGGAGCAGAACTACATCGTGACCAAGACCGGTATCGAACTCATTACGACGACACCGGTCTACTGGTACTGATCATCGGCGGCGTCTTCCGGCGGGAGAGGGCGGCGGTCGCAGGACCGCCGTGCTTCTTTCGAGCCGGTCGTCATGGCCGCCGCGCCGGTCGAGCCGGACCGGCCTAGGCGGGCCTCGGAGCTTCGGCCCCTGCCTTTCGTGACACCGTCGCGAGCAGCCACGCGCGGAAGGCCTGGATCTTCGGATGATCCCAGGTCTCCCGTGGCGCGACGATGTAATAAGCCGCCTGGCGCGGAAGCTTGATATCCATGGGCTTGACGAGCCGGCCGGCGGCGAGGTCGGGCTCGACCAGCGGGGCGTCGCCGAGCGCGACGCCGAGCCCATCCATCGCCGCCTGATACATGGTGAGCTCGGCATCGAACTCGAGTCCCTTCGAGGCATCGACGGTGTCGATTCCAACCGCGGTCAACCACATCTGCCAATCGTCGCGCCAGCCCTTGTGGTGCTGGCGGGTGTGGCGCGCCAAATCCTCCGGGCGCTCGAGCGGCCGCGGCCCGCCCAACAGTTTCGGACTGCACACCGGAAAGACGTCCTCCGAGACGAGCTGCTCCGCCTTGAGACCCGGCCATGTCCCGAGCCCGTAGCGTATGGCGACATCGACATCGTCGCGGCTGAAGTCGATGAGCCTGTCGGAGGTCGTGATCCGCAGATCGATCTCGGGATAGGCATCCTGGAAGCCGGCCAAGCGGGGCACGAGCCACTTGGTCGCGAAGGAGTTGAGCATGCTGACCGTAAGCCGACCCTGGCTGTCCTGATGGAGAAGCCGTTCGGTCGCCTCGTTCAGTTGATCGAAGGCCGCGCGCAGCGCCGGCAGGTAGGCTTGCGCCTCCTCCGTGAGCAGCAGGCGGCGATTGCGCCGGATGAAGAGGCGAAGGCCGAGTTGTTCCTCGAGCCGCTTGATCTGGTGGCTGATCGCGGTCTGGGTCACGTTCAGCTCTTCCGCGGCACGGGTGAAGCTCTGGTGCCGGGCGGCCGCCTCGA
>JAPUJA010000118.1 GCA_027296525.1 Pseudomonadota bacterium
TCGAGCGCGCCGGGAACGAGTTCCGGATCGCCGCAGAGTTGGTCCCAACGCTCGCGCTTGGCGAGCAGGGTGATCAGCGCGTTGCTCAGGTAGTTGGTGACGATTTCGTGGCCCGCGACGGAAAGACCATAGATGATCGACTCGATCTCCCTCAAGGCGAGCTCCTCGGGATCGGCCGCGTGGACGGCCAGCAGTTCCGAGGTGAAGTCGTCGGCCGGTTCCGCGCGGCGGGTCTGCACGAAGGAAACGCAATAGCGCCAATAGGCGAGCACCTTGCGGGCGATATCGACCTGCTCGTCCTCGCTCGCCTTGCCCCAGGTGAAGGTGAGACGGCTGGTGGTCCACGCCTTGAGCTGCGCGTCGTCCGCTGGCGGAAAGCCGAGCAAGCGGAAGATCGTCTCGCCGGGCAGGGGAAATCCGATGCACCCGAGGAATTCCGCCGGCGCGCCCCGCGCCACCATCGCCTCGACCAGGGCCTCGCAACGCCGGCGGATGAAGGGCTCGAGGAGGCGCATCCGCCGGCTCGAAAACCCGGCCTGCGCGTGTTTTCGGATTCGGGTGTGGTCGGGACGTGGGCGGTTCGAGAGGACCGCGATCGGGTTATAATCGGGTGCCGCCAGGATTCGGGCGGCCGCGTCACATAACGGCAAGACGGGATCTTGAACGTTCTCGGAGGCATAGAGGTCGGGGTTGCGAAAGACCTCGGCGACATCTTCCATCCGCGTCAGGACCAGATAGCCCAGCTCCGCCGAATAGAACACGGGCGAGGTGGCGCGAAGCTCTTCCAGCACCGCGTAGGGATCCTTCAGATAGCTCTCCGAAAATGGCGAGAACGCGTGATCGACGGGACATCCCCGCGGCGCGGGCACGCTCTCCCTGTGCATCTTATGATAGGCGGCGTCCGCCATCCGTCTCACCCCCTCGATGCGGCATCATCCAGTGAAGTGCCGGTTCCACCCCTCAGAATAGCTATTCAGGCGGTGAGCGACAATCCGCCGACATCGCCATCAGCAGTTCTAATTAGGGGCCCTTTTCAGGTTTGGCTTTGTGACGGGCGGTTGGGTCTGGGACTTGAATCTGGGGACAGTTACTTTTTATTGCTCCCTTGCGGATTTTCGCCTCGGCATTCGCCATGTCACGGATGGCGCGAGTGGTGGTTCCGGGCGAGCCGCATCATGTGACGCAGCGCGGCGTCCGGCGGATGGAGACCTTCTTCGAAGAGGCCGGGCCTATCTCGAGTTGTCGGCCGATCCTTCGTGATGGACGCGCCACACCTCCTGGCCCGCGCGCGCCATGTGGAGCGGAACCCGGTGAAGGCGGGCTTGGTGGCGCGGGCGGCGGAGTGGCCCTGGTCGAGCGCGGGGTCGCCATGAGATCGCTCGCCCGGCCCTAGCTCGAGGTGCCGTCGGGGGAAGCTCGGCTCGGACAGTTGGAAAATGGCGAAAATAGAAAACTGTCCCTATTTTCCCCATTTTCGCGGAAATGGGAAACTGTCCCCATTTTCGATGGCACTATTGATCGAAATCTCTTGGGTTTGGCCGGCGCCAATAGATTTTGCCCCAACATACGACAATGCACGCGAGGCCCACGAGCACCCCGATCCGCGTAAATGTCGTGTGCTCAGTTTCTATTGGTATGTTGAAGAAAGTGATGAGCATATACATCAAGGTGGCCCCTGTCACCGCCGCGATGATCGAAAGCGGCACCTGACTTTCCAAGCGCTTAATGTCGATACTCTCGTGCTCGCTAGGGTTCTTGTTCGCTTGCTCATACATCTATCAAATGGCCTCCATCGATCGGGAGAGTGATGACCGTTTCCAGTCCACGCACCGGTTCGCCGACAATCCGCGACGATTATGGTGCCTTGCGACTAATAACTAGTAGATGCGTGGGATCATTCAATATTTTTATTTAAATATCGTTTCGGAATTAATCGACATTCCTTATTTAATTTCATAAAACTTATCCAGCATTAGTAACAAATTCAGCCTACATTCAGATAAAATTTTATGTATCAAGATGCGCCGTCGCCGCCACCATCATCTGAGCCAGAAAAACGTCGCTGTGCTCGGTCGAGGCCGAGCCAGCGCTCCACCCGTTCGCAAATTTGGGGACACACTACCGACATTTAGGGGACCTCGCGAAATATTCGCGTCCGACCCCTTGCGGACGGGACACCTCGAAACCATCTACCTCATCACTTGGCGAACCACGCCCCGGCGGCATACCGCACGGGGCGCTTTGCGTTTGGGAGGTGGAGACGGCGCGTCCCGCCCCAGGCCGCACGCGGCGGTTCGGGCGATGTCAAGCGGTGGGACAGCGCGTTTGAGCGGCCGCGCGAAAAATCTTCTCACCGCCCCCTTGCCAACGGGACACCCCGAAACCATCTAACCCATCACTTGGCGAACTGCGCCCCGGCGGCATCCCCGCACGGGGCGCTTTGCATTTCAGGGGCCGAGGCCTCTCACCCCAGCTCTAAAACGTCGCCCCGGCGCGCTGCTGGCCCGTCGGGACGGGACCGTGCATGTCGGGGATCGAGGCAATGACCGATGAGGTGCCATGGCAGCCCTGAGCAATATCCGTCGTGAACGCTTCGCCCAAGCTTTCGCCACGGGCTTGACGGCGGGCGAGGCCTATCGGCGGGCGGGCTATAGAGGGACCCCGGGAAACGCCTGGCGGTTGAAAGCAAACCCCGAGGTCCGCGCCCGGGTCGCGGAACTGGTCGAGGTCGGCGCCCGCCGCGCCGAGGTCAGCGTCGAGAAGGTCCTGCGCGAGCTCGCGCGGATCGGCTTCGCGGACGTGCGGCAAATGCATGACGCGGAAGGCGGCTTGCGGCGGATCGCCGAGCTGCCCGACGATATCGCGGCGGCCGTCGCCTCCTACGAGGTCGTGAAGCGAACCGTTCCCGGGATCGACGCCGCGGTCGAAGTCACCCACAAGATCAAGGTCTGGGACAAGGCGCGGGCGCTCGAGATGATCGGGCGCTATCTCGCGATGTTCATCGACCGGAACAAGCTGGTCCGCGACGAGGACACAGGCGCGATCGAGGTCGATGATGTCAGAGCCCGTCTCGCTGATGAGATCGATCGCATCGCTGCCCGGCTCGGAAAGGGCGCGCTTGATCCAAAGCCTGAGTGAGGCGGAGGCGCGCGCACTTCGCTTCGATTGGCCGAGTTGGGCGCGTGCCGCCCAGCTTCCCCCGGCGGGCGCGTGGACGGTCTGGCTGCTGCTCGCCGGGCGCGGCTTCGGCAAGACCCGGGTCGGCGCCGAATGGGTCCGAAGCGGCGTCTCGGGCGCTTCTCCGCTCGCGCCCGGGCGCTATCGCCGGATCGCCCTGGTGGCGGAGACGGCAGCCGACGCGCGCGACGTCATGGTCGAGGGCGAGAGCGGCTTGCTAGCCACCCATCCGCCGGATTTCCGCCCGCGCTACGAGCCCTCGAAGCGCCGCGTCACCTGGCCTAATGGCGCGATCGCCACGCTTTATAACGCAGTCGAGCCCGACCAGCTTCGCGGCCCCCAGCACGACGCCGCCTGGGCGGACGAGCTGGCCAAGTGGCGCTACGCCGAGGCCACCTGGGACATGCTGCAATTCGGGTTGCGGCTGGGCGAGCATCCGCGCCAGGTGGTCACGACCACGCCGAAACCGATCCGCCTGTTGAAGACGATCATGGCCTCGGCCAATACGGTGACGACGCGGGGCACGACCTACGACAACCGCGAGAACCTGGCGCCGTCGTTCTTCAGCCAGGTGATCCAGCGCTACGAGGGTACCCGGCTCGGGCGCCAGGAACTCGACGCCGAATGGCTCGAGGACGTGCCCGGCGCGCTCTGGCAGCGGGCCCGGATCGACGAACTTCGCCTGGCCGAGGCGCCCGAATTACGCCGCATCGTGGTCGCGATCGACCCGGCGGCGACGTCCTGCGAGGACGCGGACGAAAGCGGGATCGTCATCGCCGGCCTCGGCGCGGACGGTCACGGCTACGTCCTGGACGACCGGTCGCGGCGCGGCACGCCGGATGCGGTCTGCCGGACGGCGCTCGCCGCCTATTACCGTTTCGACGCCGACAGAATCGTCGCCGAGGTGAATAACGGCGGCGAATGGATCGGCACGGTGCTGCGGCATCTGGACGCCGACGTGCCCTACCGCGCGCTACGCGCCACTCGCGGCAAGGTGGTGCGGGCCGAGCCGGTGGCCGCGCTCTACGAACAGGGCCGCGTGCATCACGTCGGCTCGCATGCTGCGCTGGAGGATCAAATGTGCGCCTTCACCATCGACCTTGATCGAGCCCGCGCCGGCGCTTCGCCCGATAGGGTCGACGCCCTGGTCTGGGCGCTGACGGCGTTGCTGCCGGGGCGCGCCGGCAAAGCCAGGGGAGCGGTAATCCGATGAAATTATTCACCGCGCTCGGCGCCGCGCGCCGGGCCTTCTCAGGGACTCTCGCGGCCAAGCAAGCCCCGATGGTGACCTTGGCCGGTGGCGGCGTCGCGCGCCTCATGGGCGATCGCTTCAAGGACTTCGCTGAAGAGGGCTATCAGCTCAACCCCATCGTCTATCGCTGCGTCAACCTGATCGCCGAGGGCGCGGCGGCGATTCCGTTCAAGCTGTTCCGGGGCGAGGAGGAGCAGGCGGGCGAGCATCCCTTGCTGCGGCTTCTGGCGCGCCCGACGCCGATCCGAAGCGGGGTCGAATTGTTCACCGCGCTCTATGGCTACCGGCTGATCGACGGCAACGCCTTCCTGCTGCGCGCCGGCCCGGTCATGGGGCCGCCGCGCGAGCTCTACGTCCTCAGGCCCGATCGGATCAAGATCCAGGCCGGCACCGTGGAGATCCCGCGGGCCTACGAGTATGTCGTCGACGGCCGGACCGTCGCGGTCTATTCCGTGGACCCGCAGAGCGGACAATCCGAGGTCAAGCACCTGCGGCTGTGGAACCCGCTCGACGATCACAAGGGGCAATCACCGCTCCGCGCCGCGGCCCTTCGGATCGATCAGCACAACGCCTCGGGCAAGCACAACCTGGCGCTATTGCAGAACGACGCGACGCCGCGCGGCGCCTTCATCTACAGCCCGAAGGACGATGCCGGCGCCGTCGCCTCGCTCGACGAGGCGCAGCTTCGCTCGATCAAGGCCGACCTCAACCGCGAATTCGGCGGGCCGACGCGCTCGGG
>JAPUJA010000119.1 GCA_027296525.1 Pseudomonadota bacterium
GACCACCAGATGGGATAGGGCTCCTCGTCGGCCGCGAGAGACATGCCGGCGAGCGGCGAAAGAGCGGCCGCCACGAGGATGGCTTTCGTTGCTCTGACGGTCCTTCCGAAAGGGCACATTGGCTTTCTCAAGGGGCGAGGAAAGCAGTAACAGTCAGTTTGCCTCTATGCGGGAGTGCTTCCAACAGAAATTGGAACTCCAATCCTCATTTCAGGAACTCATCCCACCTCTTCGTCTCGCGCGCCTTCGTAATGAAGAACGGATCGAGCCGCGCGGCCTCCTCGAACCACCTGCGCACGGCGGTATTGCGATCGTCCGTGGCTTTTTCGCGCCCCGATTGTTTCGCGGCCGTACTCCAATCGCGCCGGGTGACGGCACCCGTAAAGATTGGGAATATGTCTGTGGTGCCGAAGACCCCAAGATTGAACGTCATGTCCAGAAGTCCCAATTTCGCGCTTTGCGGAAAGGAATTGAAATCCTTGAACTTGTCTGCGCGCCCAATTTCGTCAATCTTCTGTTCGACGTCCTCCCGGAACACGAGCTCGGCCTCATTTCGCGGAAGGTCGATGTGGGTTTCCTTCTTGTACTCCTGCGCGTCAGCGTTGACGAGTTCCGAGTCCCTGACCCTGATGAAGGCGTTTTCGATGTGCTTCGGATGCACGCGCGGAATAAAGGTTGGGCCCATGGCAACGCGATCCTGGTCGCGCACGACGAAATTCAATTGTTTCGCTTCATCGGCGTCTATGAGCCTGTGGCCGAGCCCGACCGCGACGACCCCCTTGTCGAGATACATCCAAGGCGTGTTCTCCTCGAAGTCTTCGAGATGCGCGCGGAACAGCCCCAAATCGACCCCGGCTCTCGGCATATAGGTCTTCTTCAGGGAGCGCGTGAGGGGCTTGCCGTTGGGCCGGAGGATCACGGCGCCGGTGCCGGGCTCGACCAGTACCGAGCCGGGTTTATCCGGCTCGTTCACCCAGCCGGCTTTGTTCTGCTGGGCGAGTTTCCTAGCGATCTCGTCTTCCAAGTTGCGTAGGCCCTGCGGAGACCTCTGCGCGAGGAATCGCCGCACGCGCGGCTCGGCCGAGGCCCCGAGCAGCTTCGTCACGTTGATCACCAGCACGTTCTTGTTGAACGGTGCCATGAGCTTCTCCTCCCGATGAATGTCGATATGTTTCCTAAATGTTCCTTATATACACCATATGGGTGGAATATCAAGAGAAACATCCCACGACCCTGTGAAAACGGTGGCATCATTCGGCAGAGGCGGCGCGGCGCGGGCGGGGAGCGCCCCGGAGAGGCCGACGCGCGCCTTTGGGGACGGTTCAAGCGGCGCGGGAGTGAGGATAGAGTCCGGTCCTGTGATCGGTTGCCAGGGTCTATGGTCTCCCCCTGTGGTCTCCCCCGTGCTCTTCTCTTGGCGACGGCGGGGCCCGGCCCGCCGGTCGCTCGGGCGTGCCGGTCACCGGAGAGGCCGAGGAATGGAGCGGGGATATCGATGACGCGCGTCAGCCGTCTGCCCCAGGACGACGCCACTTGCGGCTGGTACGCCATGCTGCCGCCGCCCGCGCCGGCGCGCCGGCTCAAGGGGCGGGAGAGCACCGACTGGGCCATCTTGGGCGCGGGGCTGACGGGGCTTGCCGCCGCCCGCTGCCTGGCCGGGCATTTGCCCAATGCGCGCATCGCGCTGATCGAGGCCGAGCGGGTGGGCTTCGGGGCCTCGGGGCGCAATTCGGGCTTCGCCATCGACCTGCCCCATGATGTCGTGCACGGGCGCCGCCGGGCGCGCGATACGCTCCTCGAGGAGCAGCGGCGCCGGCGGCGCTTGAGCCAGGCGGGGGTCGCGGCGTTGCGCGGGCTGGTCGGGAGCCACGGCATCGATTGCGCCTGGCGCGAGCTCGGCAAGCTCCACGGGGCGGTCGAAGAGGGCGGCTTAAGGGCTCTGGAGGACTATGCCCGGGGCTTGGACGCGCTCGAGGCGCCCTATGAATGGCTGGATCAGGATCGGATGCAGGCCGTCACCGGCACGGGCTATTACCGCAAGGGCCTGAAGACCCCCGGCACCGCGCTCATGCAGCCCGCAGCCCTCACCCGCGGGCTGGCGGCGAGCCTGCCGGCGAATGTCGAGCTCTTCGAGGAATCGCCCGTCATCGCTTGGAGGATCGACGAGGCGATCGAGCTCGAATGCGCCGACGGCGCGCTCGTCACCAAGGGCCTGCTGCTCGCGACCAACGCCTTCACCCCCGCCATCGGGTTTCTGAAAGACCGCTTCTTTCCGGTCTTCACCTTCTCGAGCCTGACGCGCCCCTTGAGCCGCGACGAGCAGGCGGCGCTCGGCGGCGAGCCCGAATGGGGCTTGATCGCGGGCGATCGCCTGGGCACGACGGTGAGGCGCACGGGCGATCAGCGGATCCTCATCCGAAATACCTTTCTCTACGCGCCGCGCTTGCATTTCGGTGAAGGCGAGCTCGCCCGGCTCGGCGAGCTCCATCGCCGCTCGTTCGGCGCGCGCTTTCCGATGCTGGGCGAGGTCGCGTTCGACTATTCCTGGGGGGGCGCGCTCTGCATGTCGAGCAACCACGCCCTCTTCTTCGGCGCGCTCGCGCCCGGCATCTTCGCCGCCGTGGGCTGCAACGGCGCGGGCGTCGCGATGGGAACGATCTCAGGCGCGCTGCTCGCGGACTATGTGGTGGGCGCGGAATCGGAACTCTTGCGTGACATCCGCGCGCTACCGAGGCCCAAGCGCCTTCCGCCCAAGCCTTTCCTGGGGCTCGGCGTCGGCCTCACGTTGAAACGTCGCGAGCGGCGCGCAGGCAAGGAGTTCTAGCTCGCGCGCGCCTAGAGCCGTTTCTGATCACTTTGAAACGGCTCCAGGCCGCGACCGCGGCCCGGCGCTGACGCGCCGCCCTCAGCCGAGCCGTGCGCCAAAGGCGCACTGGCGTGAGCGGCATGAACCGAGAGCGATTCCATGTGAATGGAAATCGCTCTAGAACTCGATCGGCCCGAAGGCCGAGATGTCGCGCACGTCCAATTTGAG
>JAPUJA010000012.1 GCA_027296525.1 Pseudomonadota bacterium
CAGCCTTCACTGTCGTGGGCGTGCTCAATGCCAATGCAAATAACGCTGCGATGATCATGCGCTTTATGGCCTCGCCCCCCCCCCGCGGGCCTCAGAGCGGCGGGCGGTACTGGGCCCAGGGGCGGAGCGTCTCGAAGGCCGCGCCGATTCGAAGCACCGTCAGGTCATCGGTGCGCTTTCCCACGATCTGAAGGCCCGTCGGCAGCCCTTCCTTCGAGAAGCCCGAGGGCACGGAAAGCGCCGGCAGTTTGAGCGCGTTGAACTGCATGGTCATGTCCATGTTCACGAACTTGCCGTCTTCGTCGACGCCGATCGAGCCGAGCTCATCATACTCGACCGGGGGCGCCGGGATCGCCTCGGTCGGGCAAAGCAGCGCGTCGCAACGCTCGAACACCTCACGCAGCTTGTTCCACGCCTCGGTATAGATGAGCTGCGTCTTGTAGAAATCGACGGCGCTCATCTTCAGGCCGTCTTCCATCGCGCTCACGATCGAGGGGTGCATCTTCTCGCGCCATTTCTCCAGATGCTCGCCAAAGAGCGCGGCCTCGAACACGTTCCAGTAGCTCCACCAGGCGTAGTTGAAATCCGCCGTCCAGCCGAGCTCGACCTCCTCGACCTCGGCGCCCGCCTCCTTGAACGCCTCGGCCGCGGCCCGCGTGTTCGCCTCGACGTCCGGGTCGATGGCGTAGTAGCCGTAATCGACGCTCAAGGCCAAACGCATGCCCTTGATTCCTGAGGGCGGCGGGACGGGAACCTCAAGCGCAGGGATCAGCGTGTTGAGGTCGCGTTCGTCGGGTCCCTGGCAGATATCGAGGAAGAGCGCGGCGTCCGCGATCGTGCGGCAGAGCGGCCCGTGGCAGAGCATGAAGTCGTATTGGGTGGGGAGAAACTCGAAGGGGATCCGCCCCGATGAGGGCTTCAAGCCCACGCAGCCCGAATGCGCCGCCGGGATGCGCACCGAGCCCCCGGCGTCCGAGCCTTCGGCCAAGGGCACCGCGCCCGCGGCCACGGCCGCCGCCGAGCCGCCCGAGGAGCCGCCCGGGGTTCGCTCCGTGTTCCAGGGATTGCGCGTGATGCCCCAGAGCGGCGTGTCGGTCAGGCTCGAGAAGGCGAATTCGGGGGTCGTCGTCTTGCCCACCATGATCGCGCCCGCGCCGAGCAGGTTTTGAACCACGAGAGCGTCTTCGTCGGGGACATAGTTCTCGTAGATGTAAGAACCGAAGGTCGTGCGCTTGCCCTTCGTGGGCGTCAGGTCCTTGATCGCGATGGGCACGCCGTGGAGCGGCCCCAGGGACTCGCCGGCCAGAACGGCGGCTTCGGCGGCCTTCGCCTTCTCGATCGCCTCGTCCGGATAGGTGAAGCAGAAGCAGTTGAGCTTGCCGTTCACTTCCTCGATGCGCGCGAGGCTGTTCTTGACGACCTCGACCGGCGAGATCGTCTTCGCGGCGATGAGCCTTGCGAGCTCGAGCGCGGGCGTGTAGCAGAGTTCGAGATCGCTCATTTCGTCATCTCCCTGAAGGCTCACGATCGGCATCTTGTTCTTCGAGCACCTCGGCCAGAAAGCCGATGGTCTCTTCGAGCAGCTCGTGGCTCGATGCCGCCACGACTTGGCTTTGCGGGCCCTTAAGCCGCTCGTTCCCCTGCCAGTCGGCCAGCACGCCGCCCGCGCCGCGCAGGATCGGTATGAGTGGCAGGTAGTCGTAGGGCATCATGGTGCCGTCGGTGACGATGTCGATGAAACCCGAGGCGAGCAGCCCGTAGCCGTAATTGAAATGGCCGTAGGACGGCATCCGGACCCGCTCCGCGAGCCGGTAGAAGGCCTCGCGGTACGCGTCCTTGAAATAATGCGGCGAGGAGCAGGAAAGGGTCGCCGCCTCGAGGCCCGAACAATCGCGCACCCTCACCGGACGGCCGTCGAGCGTCGTGGGCCGTCCTGCTGCGCCGATCCAGCGCTGGCGGAGCGGTGGGTTGTCGATCACGCCCAGGATCGGCTCGCCGTCCTGGAGCAATGAGATGAGCGTGCCGAACATCGGCGCGCCGGCGACGAAGGCGACTGTTCCGTCGATCGGATCGAGCGTCCAGGTGAACGCGGCATCGGCCCGCTCGGGCGGAAACTCTTCGCCGATGATGCCGTGCTCCGGGTAGGCCGCGCGGATCATGCCGCGCATGATCTCCTCGCCCTCGCGGTCGGCCTCGGTCACGGGGCTTTTGTCGGCCTTGTGCTCGACCGTGAAGGCGGATTGGAAATATTTCATCGCGTTTTCGGCGTTGGCCGAGGCCAACCTCTCGGCGAAGGCGATGAAGTCGTCGAGTTCGCTTGCCATGGCGCTTCTTTCCTGGTTGGGCCGACCGGCGGACTCCGCGCTCAAAACGTCTTGTAGACCGCGTAGATGCGATCGAGGCGCTCGACATTCATGGTCGAATAGACGCTGTAGTCGAAGGCGACGGGCCTCGGCGTCACCTCGGCGAGGAAACTCCAGGTCGTCTCGCGCAGACACGTCGCCAGCATCATCGCCCAGTAGCGGCGCAGCAGATCGTCGCTTGGGCGGGTCTCGTAGTAGAACTCCAGGAATCGCGTCGCCTTGTCCAGGGTGATCTCGGTGTTCATCCCGATCCCGGCGAGATCGAAGAGCTCGGAGTCGTAGCCGGCATATTCCCAGTCGACGAGCCAGAGGCGCTTTCCATCGTCGATGTAGTTCTGGGGCAACACGTCGTTGTGGGCAAAGACGATGTTGACGGCGCCGGTTACTTCTTCCGCCTCGTCGTTGATTTCGAGATAGCCGGGCAAGCGATCGAGCCAGCGTTTGTCGAGCGTGTCTTTCTTGTCGTAAAGCTGGCGGATGTACCAGCGGATGTGATGGAAGGGCCAAAAGATGAAACCCGGCCCGTCGAGATGCTTGTGCGCCTCCCGGTGGAGGCGCTTGAGCGATTGGGCCACGCCCTCGAGATAGCGCACTTCGCGAACGTCCGCGGGCGTCAACGACTTGCCCTCGATGAAACGAATCACCACGAGCCCCGGCTCACCATAGATGACCTCCGGCGAAATGCCCACCTTGGCCGTCGCCCGCATGGCGAGAAGCTCGTTGGCGCGGATGGCGCCGATATGGGGCTCGTCCTTGCCGACCTTGACGACGAACTTCTCGCCGCCATCCTCGACCGTGAGGTTGATGTTGCTCAAGCCCCCGCTCAAGAGTTCGGGCTCGACCGCGCCCGACCAGATCGGGATGTTCTTCGCGCGCTCGATCGCCTCGACGGCGTGCTCGTCGGCGCCTTGGGCGCCCGAGATCATCGCGAAGACGCCGTCGATCTCCCGGCCTTCTTCCGCCATTTGCGTGCTCCCCCGTGTCCCCGCGGTTCGCGCCCGGGCGGCGATCCTGAAGCCGCCTCTTTTCGGGCGGCATTGTTTCCGGATCGAGCCTTGAATTCAACCGCCGCGCGATCGATGGATCGGAGGATTCGGCGCTACGGAAGAGGCGTTTCTTCGGTGGTTGCACCGGCGACATCGTCCTCGTGGGCCGTCCCCTTGCCGCGCATCCAACGGTGGGCGGTGAGCGCGACCCGGCGCCCGAGCAGCGCAGCGCTCGCGCGGTCGCTCGCGGGCACGGCCTGGCAGGCCCCTTCTTCCGGCTCGGTTTGCGCGATGGCGCCCAGGAACCCGCCCAGGCGGTTGACGTCGTGCGCCCGACTCCAGCGTGATCCACCGCCGGGCATGAGGCCCAGGCCCACCCAGATCATGCCGTGCCGGGCCGCGAAGCTCGCGAGCTGCGCCAACGTGTTCGGCTTGTCACCGTCACGCGGACCCGAGCTCGTGAAGCCGGCGGCGATCTTGTCCTTCCATCGCTGCTCCAGCCAGGCCGTGGCGCTCGCCTCCATGAATGCCTTGTAGGGGGAGGATGCGCTTCCCATCGAGGTCGGCGCGCCGAAGATGATGGCATCGGCCTCGTCGAGCTCGGCCCAACGCTCATCCGTCTCGTCCGTGGAAAGGAGGCGAACGATCGTATCTTCGATCGATGCGGCTCCCTGGGCCACGGCAAGGGCCTGGGTCTCGGTGTCGCCCAGGCCTGCGTGGTAGACGATGGCGATCGAGATCAACGGCGTTGCTCCTCAACCTTGAGCGCGTGGAAAGAGCCCGAAATCGGCCGATTCTCTGCACCACTCCTTGCGCTGTCGACCTTGACCCTTTTGGGCTTGAAGCGGAAATATTGGTTGGCTCTGCTTTCGATAGCGCTAAGCTATTGGAGAGGATGCGCCTGGGAGGCTGGCGGCTCGCGGTTAATCTCCCCACCTTTTCGGCGCGTTCAGAATGTCGGGAGGTCGAGGCCATGGAGATGCATCAGGTCCGGTATTTCCTGGCCTTGTGCGAGGAGTTGAACTTCACGCGGGCGGCGGCGAGGTGCAACGTCGCCCAGCCCTCGCTCACGCGCGCGGTCAAGAAGCTCGAAGAAGAGCTTGGCGGCCCGCTGTTCCGCCGGGAGCGGAATCTGACGCACCTCACCGACCTCGGCCGGCTCATGAAGCCGCACCTCGAGTCCATCTACACCTCATCCCAAGCGGCGCGCTCCCAGGCGGATGATTTTCGCGGCCTTAAGCGGGCGCCGCTCAAGCTCGGCGTGATGTGCACGATCGGGCCGGCACGTCTCATCAGTTTCTTCGACCGGCTGAACAAGGACGCGCCCAACGTCGAGCTTTCGCTCCATGAGTCACCCGGCGAGGGGCTCGTCGAGGAGATGATGCAGGGCGAACTCGATATCGCGCTCGTTGGCCTGCCGGAATATCCCGAGCGTTTCGACGCCCGTCCGCTTTTTACCGAGCGCTACGTGATCGCGTTCTACAAGGGGCACCGCTTCGAGGCGATGAACGCCGTGCCGCTCAAGCAGCTCGATAAGGAGGATTACCTCGACCGGACCAACTGCGAGTATCTGGATCATTTTGATGCTCTCGGGATTCCCATGCCGTGCGATGTCAACATTCGTTACGAAAGCGAACGCGAAGACTGGATTCAGGCGATGATTCTGGCGAAAATCGGTTGCTCGGTGATGCCCGAGTCGCTGCCTGTGCTTCCCGGCATCCTCACCCGGGTCTTGATCGAGCCCGATCTTGCGCGCGACATTAGCCTGGTGACGGTCGCGGGGCGGCGCTTCTCACCGGCGGTCAAGACCTTCGTCCACCTCGCCGAGCGCTACGACTGGGAGACCGCCATGTGAGCGTGAGCGTTTCGGTATGAAGAGGTCCCCACCCGCGTCGTTGGCACGAGGCGGGCGGGTTCTCGAGGGTGGACGGCGCAGCATCCCCGCAGGGGGGCGCAACATTGATCGGGGACCGCTACGCCGTCACGCTTCCCTCAAAGCGGGTTGCGGGGCGGGCTTCGCCGGGAGGGTCGGGTACAGCTCGTCCAACGCCTTCGAGCGCTCGTCGTTGCAGACGAGGCGCGCGTGGAAGCGCCTGAGACGCCGGGGCTCATGAACGCCGCAGGAGTGGGCGATGACGCCCACCTCGTGGATCATGTTCTTGACGTAGTTCGCGACCCGGACGGCCTTGACTTTGGGATCGAGCCCCTTCTGAAGCCGCGGGTTGTGCGTCGTGACCCCAGTGGGACAGGTGTTGTTGTTGCACCGGAGCGACTGGATGCAGCCCAGCGCGAACATGAAGCCGCGCGCGGAGGTGACGAAGTCCGCGCCCACGCAGAGCGCCCACGCCACGTCCGCTGGCGTGATGAGCTTGCCCGACGCGATCACCTTGATGCGCTCACGAAGCCCGTGTTGGCAGAGCTTGTCAACGACCATCGGCAGGCTCTCGCCGATCGAGAGTCCCATATAGTCGATCAGACTCATGGGCGCGGCGCCGGTTCCACCCTCGGCGCTGTCGATGGTGATGAAGTCGGGGGCGTGTTCGATGCCGCGCCGATGGATTTCATCGGCAAGGGAATCGAGCCAGCCATAGGCGCCAATGACGGCCTTGAAGCCCGTGGGCTTGCCGGTGACCGAGCGGACGCGCTCGATCAAGTCGAGGAGGTCCCCGACATTGTCGATCTCGGGGTGGCGGTTGGGGCTGATCGAATCCTGTCCCGCCGGGATGCTCCGGATCTCGGCGATCTCGGGCGTGACCTTCATGCCGGGCAGGATGCCGCCCTTGCCGGGCTTCGCGCCCTGGCTCATCTTGATCTCGAACATCTTCATCTGCGGGTGCGCCGCAACCTTGCGCAGCTTCGCATCGGAGAGCTCGCCTTTTTCATCGCGCACACCGTATTTCGCCGTGCCGATCTGGAAGACGAGATCGGCGCCGCCTTCGAGGTGCCAGGGGGAGAGGCCGCCTTCGCCGGTGTTCATCCAGCAGCCCGCCATGCGCGCTCCGTTGGAGAGTGCGAGCACCGCCGGCTTCGAGATCGCCCCAAAGCTCATGCCGGAAATATTGAAGAGGGAATCGGTCTCGTAGGGCGCGCGGGTGTCGGGCCCGATCGTTACGGCTTGTATGGGGGCGGCGTCTTCTTCGAGGGTCGGGAACGGGCAGTTGACGAAGAGCACGGTGCCCGTGGGCTTCAGATCGCGGGTCGAGCCGAAGCCCACGGTGTTGTTCTCGTCGTTTGCCGCGCGGTTCACCCAGCCCCGGTATTCGCGGTTGAACGGCAGCTCTTCGCGGTCCATCGCGAAGAAGTATTGCCGGAAGTACTTGCCGAGATGCTGGAAGAGGTAGCGGAAATGCCCGATCACCGGGTAGTTGCGGCGCACGGCGTTTTTCGTTTGGCTGACGTCGATGATGAAGAGGACGATCGCGACCAGGATTGCGCTTCCCAACATGAAGATGAAGAGCGCGGAGAAGAACTGCAAACCGCCTGAGATGATCTCTTCCGAGGTCGTGGCGCCGAACATGGCTGTTTCCTCCTTAAGGCTTACGGACTCGTAGGGGCGCGGTGCGTCAGATGCCGAGACGTTCCTTGAACCAGGGTCCGACGAGCCGATCGAGAGAGATTTGCCCCGGCCCGCGGCAGAGCAGGACGAGAAGGATCGCGGCCCAGATCAGATGCTCGGACCAATTCTCGGGGAACACGAAGATCTCGATGACCGCCGTCATGCCGAGCAGGGGCAGCGTCGCGAGGCGCGTCGCGAGGCCGAGCACGAGCAGCACGGGGGTGGCGAGC
>JAPUJA010000120.1 GCA_027296525.1 Pseudomonadota bacterium
GGAGATACCATTCGAGGATGGAACCTTCGATCTCGTCTTCGGCTCCGACGTTATCGAGCACATTATCGATACCGAGCGGGCCTTAAGCGAAATGAACCGGGTGTTGCGGCCCGGCGGCCAGCTCGTTCTCTCGACCCCGAACTCGGCCTTCTGGGTCTATCGCCTGCTCGGCCTGTTCGGGAAGACCGTTTCGGACCTTCAGCATCCGGGGCATGTGCGTTTCTTCTCGAAGGCGGCGCTCGCCGACCATGTCGAGAAGGCGGGCTTCGTTACCGTCGAGATCGCGGCACGCCATATGTATCTGGTGATGAACGACGCGCTCGGGCGGCTTGCGGCTCCCATCGCCGGTATCATCGGGCTTAAGCGGGAGCATCGCTTCCGGACGGGCAGCGATTTTTGGCATGTCAGCCGGTTCGCACGGAAGGCGAGCCCCTTCTGGGCGGATGCGCTGATCGTCACGGCGCGAAAGCCGGGCGCGTGACATCGCGAACGGCGGAGCAGATGACCGACTTTATCGATAGCTTCGATAGCCTGTTGGGGGCGTTCCCGAAGACCCGGCCGCCCTTAAGCCCGGCGCAGCGGGCGATCGCGCTCGAGGCCCAAAGGATCAACCGGGAAGGCCGAAACCCCGCGACCGCCGCCTCACAGAGGCTCGAGAAATGGATGCACCGCCGGGTCGCGGCGCGGCGCGGCGGCGATGTCCTCGAAATCGGCGCGGGCACGCTCAATCACCTTCGGTTCGAACAGGGGGTGAGCGCGTATGATGCGATCGAGCCGGAGGATCGCCTCTATAGGGGCTCGGGTGAGCGCGAAAAGATTCGGGATGTTTATACCGACATTTCCGAGGTGCCGCGTGATCGACGCTACGATCGGATCATTTCGATCGCCGTCCTTGAGCATCTGACGGATCTGCCCGTTTGCTTTGCCCGATCCGCCTTGCTGCTTAACGAGGGTGGCCTCTTCCAGGCGGGCATTCCGAGCGAGGGCGGCTTGCTCTGGGCGCTCGCCTGGCGCCTGACGACCGGCCTCGCGTTCCGGCTTCGCACCGGGCTCGATTACGGCGAGCGGATGCGCCATGAGCATGTCAACACGGCAGGCGAGGTCATTGCGCTTGCACGGTTTTTCTTCGAGCGGGTGACCATCCGGCGGTTTCCTTTGCCGCTCTTACATCTCAGTTTCTATCACTATCTCGAAGCCGAAGACCCGCGACGCGAGCGCGCTTCGGAATATTTGCGCCGGCGGAGCCTCTAAAGCGCGAGCATGACGACCCGGGCTGTCGGCCGCTTGCGCTAAGGCCCCCAAACAGGTCGACGGAGTTCGGGGGCGGCCTTCAGCGCGTCCGGCTCATCGGGCGAGGGCCTTCGCCCGGTCGGCCTTTGCCCGGTCGAAGGTCGCGAGCGAGGCGATGGCGTAAAAGGCGAACACGACCAAAGCGAAGATCACGTAGCTCTGGGCATAGGCGAAGGCGTCGAGGGTGTCGGCTCCGAGGAGATAAGAGGTAAACGGAAGGAGCGGAATCATCAGGTACAGCGGGTGCCAGTCGCGCCCGCGCGCGAGCTCGCGCATCACGACGACGCGAAGCAGGCAGATCGGTATGGCCGAGAGGGTGAGGAGGCGCACGAGCTCCGGATCGGCGAGCGTGATGCCGAAACCCTCGCCGCAGAAGAAGTCGGCGAACGCAAGCACGATGACGCTCCCCACAGCGCTCACGAAGAAGGTCAAGCCGAGGCCTTTGGCGACGCTCGTGGAGCGAACCCGCCCGACGCTCTCTTCGTCGGTGAGCACCGGAAACAGCACCTGCCCCACGGGCAAGGAGAGCAAGATGATCGCCTTGGGCAGCACCGAGGAAGCGGCGTAGACGCCGAAGCTTGCGCGCTCCATGACGAGATAGCCGACGAGCACGTCGAGATAGGTGATGACGCTGAAGAGGCTGAAGCCCATCGTGAACTGAACGAGCTTCCTCACTTCGATGGGAAAGGCGGCTTCCGCGATCGGCTTCGCGTCCCGGCGGCGCAGCACGACGTGATAGAAGATGGCGCAGACGATGAGGCCCGAAGCCAGGATTCCGACGAGCCCTGCCCAGGGCGTTCCCACAATTCCGAGCCCGGCCATGCCGAGGCCAAAGCGGAGCGCCATCCAGGCAAGCCCCATCAAACCCAGAAGGACGAACAGTTGGAGTCCCTGGAAGGCCGCGCGCACGACGTCGGTCACATAGGCCATGTAGGCGGTGAGAACGATGAGCGCGATAAGCACGAAGGATTCGACGCCGACGAGTGATCCGATAACGCCGAGCGCCGCGAGCCCGAGGAAAAGGGCGAGCAACCCCCAGCGTGCGATCAGGCGAAACGCCTGGCGAAAGGCCTCGACCGCCGCGCCCGGCCCGGCTTGCGCCTTAAGCCGTGCGAAGTGACGCGCAAGGAACAGGCTCAGGACGAGCGAAGGGGCGAAGAGCACGTTGATGATGGCGATCGCGGCATAGAAGATGCCGAAGGCGTCGCTCACCAGAAGGTGGGTCGCGCCGACGAGCAGCGCGTAATTCAGAACATGGCCGGGCAGGACGAGCGCGAGCAGGACGAAGCCGCGGCGCACGATCGAGCGCTCGATGGCGAAGACGCTTAGCTCGGAGACGCGCGCCCCAAGGCGGATGCCCGTGCCGTTTGCCATGGGACCGGCGCTCCTAGCTCCAGCGCACCCGCGGCTGGATGACGCCGCGGTTGATCCGCTCTTTATAGGGGAGGATGGTCTCGAGCATCCCGTCCAGGACCTCGTCGGTCATGTGATGGGGCTTGAGCCCAAGCTCCAAGAGCCCGGTGTGCACAGGGTTGTAGTAATGCTGCTCGGCCTCTTTACGGGGGTTGTCGATCCTCTCGATCTTGACATCGAGACGCATCCGGTTGCCCGTGCGCTGAATCCGCTCGGCGATCTCGTTGACCGTGAAGCATTCGGTGAGCTGATTGAAGACGCGCAGCGTCCCCTTCTCCGGCGCATTCAGCGCGGCGAGCTCGACGCATTGCAGCGTGTCCCGCAGGTTGAGGTAACCACGGGTCTGCCCGCCCGCGCCGTAGACGGTCAAGGGCTCGCCCGCGACCGCCTGGACGAGGAAGCGGTTGATCACCGTCCCGAAGATGTCGTCATAGTGGAAGTTGGGCAGGAGCCGGGAATCGAGCTCGGTCTCGTCGCTGCTGAGGCCGTAGACCGGGCCCTGCATCAGATCGGTCACCGTCAGCCCGAAGGTCCGTACGTAGAACCACAGGAGGTCGGTGTCCATGATCTTGGTCGTGTGGTAGAGGCTGCCGGCCTGACGCGGGAAGAGGAAACGGCCGCGTCGCCCTTTATGCTCAATCTCGATCCAGCCCTCTTCGATGTCGATCTCGGGCGTGCCGTATTCGCCCATCGTGCCGAGCTTGATGATGTGGCATTCGGGCCGGTGGTTGATCACCGACCAGACGAGGTTGAAGGTGACTTTCAGATTGTTGTCGAGCGTGAGCAGCGCCTCGTCATAGCCCATCATGGAGTAGGGTGCCGAGGGCTGCTCGGCGTAGTGAATGACGGCGTCGGGCTTGAAGCCGTTGATGGCTTCTTCCATCACCTTGATGTCCCTGAGATCGCCGATCCGAACCCCGATCTCGCTGCCGGTGACGTCTTTGAAGGTCTGTGCGCGTTCCTCGAGATTGGGGCTCGGGATGAGCGCCTCCGAGTTGGTGGCGAGCGCCACGGTTCGGCGCAGGTAGTTGTCGATGGCAAAGACCTCGTGGCCCTTGACCGCGAGATACATCGAGGTCGGCCAGCCGAGATAGCCGTCACCGCCTAAAACGAGTATCCGCATCTTCACGCAACCTTTCACGAAGTGGCGGCCCGGCTCGGCAGCCGGTCCGTGTCGTTGATCGAGCCCGCCTCTTGGGCGAAGTAACGGAAGGTGTTCCGGAGCCCGTCGGGGAGCGTGGTTTGGGGATCGAAGTCGAGATACCGGCGCGCCTTCGAGATGTCCGCATAGACACGCGCAAGGTCGCCGGCCGCCGAGGGCAAGCGGCGGATCTCGATCTCCTCGCCCGTCTCGGCGGAGACGATTTCGGCGATCATTTCCGCAAGCGCGTTGACCGATGTTTCCACCTGGGTCGCGATCTGGAAGATTTCGAACCGTCCGTCGAGATCGGCCGCCGCGCCCAAGAGGATCGCTTCCACCAGATCATCGACATAGATGAAATCGCGCACCTGCTCGCCGCTCCCGAAGATCTCGAGGGGTTCGCCTTGGACGGCGCGCTTCATGAACTGTGCGATCACGCTCTCCTTGCGCTTCGAACCCGGGCCGTAGACGTTGCTGAAGCGGAGCGCGAGCGCGCCCAGCCCATAGCTCTTGGCATAGGCCGAGCAATAGGCCTCGCCCGTGAGCTTGGCGGCGCCGTAGGGCGAGGCGGGGGCGGGCAGGCGCTCCTCCGTGATCGGTTGCTCGGTTTCGCCCAGAGCCGCACCCGAGGAGGCGAAGATGACGCGGGATATTCCGCGCCGGCGCGCGCCTTCGAGCAGGTTCAGGGTTCCGGCGACATTGACCGCGGCATCGCCGAGCGGATCGGCGAGCGAGGGGCGCACGCCCGTATGCGCCGCGAGATGCACGACGACATCGATGCCGGCGAGCGCGCAAGCGACGACCTCGGCGTCGCGGATGTCGCCCTCGATCAGCTCGACCCGCCGGGAAGGTCCCGAGAGGTCGTCGAACGATGGTGTCACGAACGAGGTGAGCGCGGCCAGATCCTCGGGCCGGCCGAGGGAAAGGTTGTCGAGAACGCGAATGCCCGGAGGCCGGTCTTCGGCGAGCAGGCGGTTGACCAGGCGTGCGCCGATGAACCCGCACCCGCCGGTGATCAGCCAATTCGTTTTCATCGAACCGCTTCCCAGACCATGAAGCTCGCGCCTCACCTCGGGCTCCGCTCAACCCGAGACGGCGGCCTTGCCGCGCAAGGGCGCGGCCATCGGCGGGTCTTCCTCCGCGCTCTCCAGGAGCTCGTGATCGCGCAGGAAGGTCCGGAGCTCCTCCTTCGTGAGCGCGGTTTGCGCCTTGGAGGTGTAGGCCTGATCGAGCTCGGTCGTGACGAGCTCCGCATAGAGGCTGGCGGCCGGCTCCTTGGCTTCACCGAGAGCCGGACGGATGACGAAGTAACGCTCGAGTTGGAGCGCCCGGCGGGTTTCCTCCGACGACATCAGCTCCTCGAACATTTTTTCGCCGGGCTTCGGCCCGATCGTCACGATCTCGATGTCGTCGGGGGCGTGGCCGTAAGAGGGCGCCAGTTCTTCGCGCATGACCTCGGCCAGATCGGCGATCCGAATGACCGGCATCTTGGTGACGAGCACGTCACCGGTTCGCGCGTACTGGACGGACTCGATGACGAGGCGAACGGCGTCCTCGAGCGCCATGATGAAGCGCGTCATGGCCGGATCGGTCAGCGTGATCGGCCCGCCCCGGCGAATCTGTTCGCGGAAGATGGGGATCACGGAGCCCCGCGAGCCGAGGATGTTGCCGAAACGCGTGGATATGAGAACCGGACCCTCGGTGCGCGAGCCGTTCTCGGCGCCCGCGGTCATCAGCCGCTCGGCCGTGAGCTTCGTGCTCCCCATGACGCTCGTCGGATTGACCGCCTTGTCGGTGCTCGTGAAGATCAGATATTCGATGTCCGCGTCGAGCGCCGCCTCGATCATGTTCTGCACGCCGTGAATGTTGGTCTGGATCGCCTCGCTCGGTGCGCGCTCGCAGAGCAGGACGTGCTTGAGCGCGGCCGCGTGAAAGGCGATATCGACGCCGTTCATGCGCCGCTGCACTTCCTTGCGGTTGCGCACGTCCATGAGCGAGAAGGTAACGTTGGAAAAGCCGCGGTAGGCCTCCTCGAGATGGACGAGCGCCCCGTCGTTGATATCGACGGCGATCAGCTCGCTCACGCGGTCGCGGGTGAGGAGCTGGTGGACGAGCTCGCGCCCGACTGTGCCGCAAGCGCCCGTTATCAGAACCCGTTTATCCGAGAAAGAATGATCCATCGCGCCGAAACGGTGTGAGAGGCGATCGCCGGTTTCAAACGTCCCCTCGCGGCCGCGCGCGAAAACCCGTGTCGCGGCTCGGCCGGCGCTGGGGGCATTTATATAAGAATGCTGCCGTGAGTTCTTTTATGGTTTATTTAGTTTAACGGCGGACTGCTTAATAAAGGCTTAATAGATTGTTAATGTTCTTAAGTAATGAAGGGGGTTGGTCTTTTGGCTTCGCGCCTCGAGCGACCGGCTCGTCGTGTGACGGCTCGCCGTGTGCGCGGGCTCAAGCGGCGCGGCACGCGGCGGTGCGGCGCGCGCGGTCCGGCCCCGCCGGGTCGCGGGGGTTTGCCTTCAACGATCAGAGGAAGCGGTTTGGCGATGCCTCAGC
>JAPUJA010000121.1 GCA_027296525.1 Pseudomonadota bacterium
CTGTCCTCGATCTGGATGTTTACGGTGACGAGATCGCCGATCTTGCTCGCCCGTTGGTCCTTGAAAAACTGCCGCGCGCCCGACTCCCAGAGCGAGTTGGCGTTGTAGGCCGTCTGCATCTCCGGCGGCATGGGCAGGATCACGGGCTCATAGTCCTCATCCTGAACCGGATTCTGAATCGGGCGCAGATCGGGCGCGCGCCCGATCTGCTCGACGCGATCGAGAGCCGAGCAGCCGATGAGCAGGCCGGCGAGGCCGGCGAGGGTCACCGCGTTGAGGCATCGGCGAAAGTTTCGAGTCATGAGGGGTCTCAATTCGATGCGGTGGGGTAGGGTGAGGGCATCACGACTTCATCTTTTCCCGTCACCACGCCCTGAACCACCGTATTGCTCTGCGGGTTGAGCACGCGCACGAACGCGCCCTCGACACCGTCCTCGAGCGCGCGCCCGAGAGCCGTGAGCGTCATCAGGGGAGTACGATACACCATCGTCACCGCGCCGTTCTTGGTGACCAGGGTGGGATGTTGCAAATCGCCCATCAATATCGGCGTGTTCGCGTTGATCGCGCGTCGCGGCGACATGCCGACGACTTCTTCCGGCTCCATCACGGCATCGCGCTCGAGTCGGTCGGCACGCATCTCGATCCAATCCAGCTCGTCATAGCCGATAATGTGACCCGGGCGGGCGCGCCGCGTCAGCACCGGAATCTCGACGATCGCGTAGGCATGTCCGGTGATCCGAGTGCTGCGAAGCACACCATCGGCGTCCCATGCGGCGAGCACGGCGTTGAAGCGCGCGTTGCGCGGATTGAAGTCGAGGTCGCGCACCTCGAGCGGCGCCACGTCGCCCGCGGGCAAGTGGAATTCCACATTGCGACCCGAAAGCACGATGTCGAGACGATCTCCGGCACCGGAATCCTGAAGCGCCTCGATCAGATGCGCCTCGATCTCGCTCTGGGTCACGACTTGGCTCGCACGCTCGATGACGATCTTGTCGTGACTGGAATCGGGCCACCAGTCGATGCCATGGGCGTTCGCGATGCGGTAAACGTCGTCCGCCCAATAGATTTGATGCCTCCCCGGTTCGGGCGCTTCGAAGATGATGATATCCGCGACCTCGCCGGCGTCCGTAAAGATGTCGCCCAAGGTGACCTCGTTCGAGTCGACGACGATTTCCGCGCGCAGGTTGGATGCGGCGTCGGCCGCCGCGGGCCAGACCAGGAGAAGGCTCAGGATCAGTGCGACGAATCTCATCGCTCGAGACCTAGCGGAGCTGGTTGACGGTGGACATCATCTCGTCGGCCGTCTGGATGACCTTCGAGTTCATTTCGTAGGCGCGCTGGGCCGCGATCAGGCTGGCGATTTGGGCCACGGCGTTGACATTCGACGTCTCGAGGAAGCCGTGCTGGACCGTGCCGAGTCCGTTGGTTCCCGGAGTGCCGGAAGTGGGCGCGCCCGACGAGGGCGATTCGAGCAGCATGTTGCCACCGACCGCCTCGAGACCCGCTGGATTGGCGAAGCTCACGAGCTCGATCTGGCCCACGATCTGAGGCGCTATCTGGCCGGCGATCTTGACCTCGACATCGCCGTTCTTGTTGATGCTGATATCGACCGCATCCGCGGGGACGACGATTCCCGGATCCACGACGAAACCTTCGGCCGTGACGATCTCGCCGGTCGGGCTCAGTTGGAACGTGCCGGCGCGAGTATAGGCCGTGTCCCCACTCGGAAGCTGAACGCCGAAATAGCCATTCCCCATGATCGCGAGATCCAGGACGTTGTCCGTCGCGAGCAGTTCCCCCTGGTTGGTGATTCGATAGACGGAGGCGGTCTTGACGCCGACGCCGATCTGAATCCCGCTCGGAACCAGCGTGCCCGTATCAGACGATGTGGCACCGACCCGTTGGAGGTTCTGGTAGATGAGATCCTGGAATTCCGGCCTCTGCTGCTTGTAGGCCGTGGTGTTCATGTTGGCGATGTTGTTCGAAATCACGTCCACGTTGAGCTGCTGGGCAAGCATTCCCGTGGCGGCGATGCTTAGTGCTTTCATTGTATGCTCCTCTCAGAAATCATCGATTTAAGCTTCCGTCGATAGAATTTTCTGGATGGCCCGGCGTTGCAGGTCGTGGTGAGTGTCGCTGGCGCGTTGCGCCGACTGGTAGGAGCGGAACACGTCGATCATTCGGGTAATTTCGACGATCGGTTGAACGTTCGACTCTTCGAGCGTGTTCTGAAGGATCTGCGTGTTCTCGGTGGTGATTGGCGCCTGGTCCGTGTTGTAGAAGCCGAAATTCGTTCGATAGAGCTCTCCGGGCTTTTCGAAGAGCACGACGCGGATCTTGTCGACCCTTGTCCCGTCCGAAGCGATCGTACCGTCACGCGCGATCACGACACTCTCGCCGCCGGGCGGGAGTTCGATCGGTCCGCCGTCTCCGAGGACCGGAAACCCGTCGCCCGTCACGAGGGTGTTCTGTTCATTGAGGCGGAGATGGCCGGCCCGGCTGTAGCGCGCGCCGTCCGGCGTGTCCACGACAAAGAAACCTCTGCCCTGAAGTGCGATGTCGAGCGGGTTGCCCGTGACCGTCAGGTTGCCCTGACGGAAGTCATTATGGAGCCCGGCATTACGGACGAAGTTGACTTCGTGGTCTCTCGCCTGACGAACGAGATATTCGGAGAAAATCATTCGTTCGCCCTTGTACGCACCGGTTGTCGCGTTTGCGATATTGTTGGCGAGGATATCAATGCTGCTGCGCAGCACCAATTGGTGTGCAAGATTGACGTAAGAGGCGTTTTCCATCGCGTGCTCGTTTACTTTTGGTTGTCCCATTAGGCCCGCATATCCCGTGCCAACCGGGTGATTGTTTGCCCCATTGACCCGCATATCCCGTGCCAACCAGGAAAAACCTTTTCAATCAATATCTTGGCTTTAATGTCTGGATCCGGCGCAGGCCAGACCGTGACCCGGCGGGCAGGCTTTGCCGGGCACAAGCTTCCGTATGGCGTCAGCCGTCCCGGCACGGCCCGAATTTACGCCCTTGAAGTCGCCTTCACGCAACGACTCATTAACGAATATTCCGTAAGGATTCCGCGGAGCCGGGTGCGTCCTGGCGGGCGAGCTAATAACGGGAATCCCATGTCGGATGCAGTTGCGGATGAAGCTCCCGAGACGGAGGAAGAAGGAGAGGCTCAA
>JAPUJA010000122.1 GCA_027296525.1 Pseudomonadota bacterium
AGGCGTTGGTGCCACCGAAGCCAAAGGAGTTGCATAAGGCGACCTTCACGGGCCGCTCCTTGGCTTGAAAGCGAACCAAGTCGAGATCGCAGCCCGGCGACGGGTTCTCGAGGTTGAGCGTCGGTGGCACGACGTTGTTGATGATCGCGAGGACCGAGAAGATGAGCTCCACGCTGCCCGCCGCGCCGAGCAGATGGCCGATCGAGGACTTGGTGGACGACATGGAAAGCTTGTAGGCGGCTTCGCCGAAAAGGCGCTTCACGGCGGCCAGCTCGACCTCGTCGCCCAGCGGCGTCGAGGTCCCGTGCGCGTTGATGTAGTCGATGTCCTCAGGATCGAGATTCGCGCGCTTGAGCGCGTTCCTCATCGAGCGATAGCCGCCGCTGCCTTCCGGATCCGGCGCCGTC
Source organism: Pseudomonadota bacterium (assembly GCA_027296525.1). Lineage (GTDB taxonomy): Bacteria > Pseudomonadota > Alphaproteobacteria > UBA828 > JAPUJA01 > JAPUJA01. The sequence goes on from JAPUJA010000122.1 coordinate 408, forward strand.
GCGTGGTGCGCGTCCCCGGACAGCCCATAGCCCACGATCTCGCCATAGATCTTGGCGCCGCGCCGCTTGGCGTGCTCGCGCTCCTCGAGCACCACGATGCCGGCGCCCTCGCCCATGACGAATCCATCGCGGTCGACATCCCAGGGCCGTGAGGCCGTCTCGGGCGCGTTGTTGAATTTGGTGGAGAGCGCCCGCGCCGCGGCAAAGCCCGCCATCCCCAGGCGGCAGACCCCCGCCTCGGTGCCGCCCGCGACCATGACGTCGGCATCGTCGAGCATGATCAGACGCGCCGCATCGCCGATCGCGTGCGCACCCGTCGAACAGGCGGTCACCACGGCGTGGTTGGGCCCCTTGAAACGGTGTTTGATCGAGACATGGCCCGAGGCAAGATTAATCAGGGAGGAGGGAATGAAGAAGGGGCTCAGGCGCCGGGGACCGCGCTCGTGAACCAGAATCGCCGCGGACTCGATCGACCTGAGTCCGCCGATTCCCGAACCGATCATCACGCCTGTGCGCTCTTGTTCCTCGTCCTCCGTCGGCATCCATCCGGCGTCGCGGATCGCTTCCTCGGACGCCGCAATGGCGTAGAGGATGAAGGTGTCCATCTTCTTCTGATCCTTGGGCGCAACGATGGTATCGAGGTCGAGCTCACCCGGACTGTCGCCGAACGGCACCTGGCCACCGATCTTCGCCGGCAGGTCCGAAACGTCGAACCCGACGATCGGCCGGATGCCCGACTCGGCATTGATCAGTCGTGACCAGGTCGTTTCGACGCCGGAGCCAAGCGGCGTTACCATACCGAGTCCGGTGATGACGACACGTCTCATGGGGCGTAGCGGAACATAAGAGAAAGGAGGGGCGAACCCTCAGCGCGGCACATGGAATGGGACGACGTGCCTACGTCTCCATGGCCTCGATGTAATCAATGGCGTCCTTGACCGTCAGGATCTTTTCCGCCGCGTCATCCGGTATTTCGCACCCGAATTCTTCTTCGAACGCCATCACGAGTTCGACGGTATCGAGGCTGTCGGCCCCGAGATCATCGATAAAGCTTGCGTTGTCGGTCACCTTCGACTCGTCGACACCGAGATGCTCGACAACAATTTTTTTCACGCGCTCGGCGGCATCACTCATCGCTCAACATCTTTCGGATATCGTTGGGTCGAGAAAAGCAAAAAGACAGGGCCGACACACCCGGCCCCAACTGGCAGGAGCCGATTCCTTCGGAGGTGGCGTTCGTAACACACTTTCCCGTGTTTGGCCAGATCATGCCCGATTCCCGCCTCACTCGTCATATCATGGCCATCCCGCCGTTGATGTTCAATGTCGCCCCCGTGACATAAGAGGCCTCGTCGCTCGCCAGAAAGAGGGCGCCGGCAGCCACCTCGTCAGGCGTCCCGAACCGGCCGAGGGGGATCCCCTTCAGGACCTCGCCCCGCCGCTCCTCCGGGACCGCCGCCGTCATGGCCGTCTCGATGAAGCCGGGCGCGATGCCGTTGACGGTAATCCCCCGCGAGCCCACTTCGGCCGCGAGCGTCTTCGTCAAGCCGATGAGGCCGGCCTTGGCCGCCACATAGTTCGCTTGGCCCGGGTTGCCCACTTGGCCAACCACGGAGGTGATGTTGATGATCCGCCCGGCGCGCCGCTTCATCATGCCGCGCAAGCACGCACGGGTGAGGCGAAAAGCGGCGCTCAGGTTGATCTCGAGGATCTCGGCCCAGTCCTCGTCGCGCATGCGAAGGACGAGCCCGTCGCGCGTCCTGCCGGCGTTGTTCACGAGGATGTCGACGGCGCCCATCTGGGCTTCGGCCTCCTTCGCGAGCGCCCCGGTCGCTTCGGCGTCGCCAAGGTCACAGGCCTCGACGAAGACCCGATCGCCCAGGCTCGAGGCGAGCGCGTCGAGCGCCTCTCGCCGGGTGCCCGTCAGCATCACCGCCGCGCCCGCGCCGTGGAAGACGCGCGCGATCGCCCCCCCGATGCCGCCGGAAGCACCGGTAACGAGCGCCGATTTTCCGGAAAGATCAAACATATCGCTATCCTTGCCCACCACAGGGTGGCCCACCACAGGGTGGCTTGCCGCGGGGTGGCTTGCCGCGGGGTGACTTGCCGCGGGGTGACTTGCCGCGGGATCGCTCGGAGCGGTTCATTACAGGCTCTTGAGGCATTACAGGCTCTTGAGGAAGGTTTCGACCTCCGCGGGCGAGCCCACGGTGATCGCTTCGAGCCCCCGATCGATCCGCCGCAGCAGCCCCGACAGCACCTTTCCCGCCCCGAGCTCGGCCACCGATTCGACCTCGTGGTCCCGCAAATAGAACATGGACTCGCGCCAGCGCACCATACCCGTCACCTGCTCGACGAGCAGCCGGCGGATGATCGCCGGTTCGCCCACGGCGCTGGCCGTCATATTCGCGATAAGCGGCAGCGCCAGCGGCGCAATTGTGATCTTCTCCAGGACCTGGGCCATGGCCTCCGCGGCGGGCTCCATGAGACGGCAGTGGAACGGGGCGCTCACCGGAAGCAACGACGAGCGTCCCGCCGCCTCCTCCGCGACGATCTTCTGGGCGCGCTCGATCGCCGCCTTGTGGCCGCTCAGGACGACCTGGTTCGGGCCGTTGTCGTTCGCGGGCGTGCAAATCTCGCCTTGAGAAGCCTGATCCGCGATTCGCCGGGCCGCCTCGAGGCCGACGCCGAGCAGCGCGAGCATCGCGCCCTCGCCGAGGGGAACCGCGGCCTGCATGACCTCGCCGCGATGGCGCAGGAGGCGCGCGGTATCGGCGAGGCTCAAGGCCCCCACCGCGCACAAGGCCGAATACTCCCCCAGTGAATGACCCGCGACGAAGGCCGCCGCGTCGGCCAGACGAAGACGCCCCTCCTTCTCGACGGTGCGGGCCGTCGCGAGGGACACCGCCATCAGCGCCGGCTGGGCATTGGCCGTCAGCATGAGGTCCTCGGGCGGCCCCTCGAAGATGAGCCGGGAGAGATAGAACCCAAGCGCATCGTCGACCTCCTCGAAGACCTGACGCGCGACGGGATAGGCCTCGGCGAGCGAGCGCCCCATACCGACGGCTTGCGATCCCTGACCGGGAAAGACAAAGGCCCGCTTCATGCGCTAAAACCTCAACCATGTCGCCTCCGACGCATCTGATCGTCGGGCTTTGAGGCTGTCAAGCGCGCTTGCGTCGGCAGGGGAATGTTGTATATTTCCGCGCCTTAGCGCACGGTGCGGGCGGCACACTGCGGAGAGGTTGTCTATTGCCCGACCGCGCCGGCCGGTGCCGGCCGAAAGTCCGGGCAGGCCTGAGCCTGATCTTCAACTGGTTCATGTTCAACTGGTTCATGTTCACGGAGTAGCGGACGGACATGCCGTTTTACGAGACGACCTTTATCGCGCGCCCTGATCTCTCCTCGCAGCAGGCCGAAGGGCTCGCCGAGCGTTTCGCCGGGCTCGTGACCGAGAACGGCGGCGCAGTAGCGAAGACGGAGCATTGGGGTCTCAGGAGCCTAGCCTACCGCATCAAGAAACATCGCAAGGGGCACTATGTGATGTTCGGCCTGGACGCGCCGTCCGCCACGGTCAAGGAGTTGGAACGCAGTATGCGAATCGACGAAGACGTGTTGCGATTCCTCACCGTGCGCGTGGACATGATCGACCCGGAGCCCTCCGCGCCGATCCATTCGCGCGGCGGGCGCGAGGACCGCCCCAGAGGCGAACGCGGCGGGCGCGAGGACCGCCCCAGAGGCGAGCGCGGCGGGCGCGAGGACCGCCCCAGAGGCGAGCGCGGCGGGCGCGAGGACCGCCCCAGAGGCGAGCGCGGTGCGCGCGAGGCTCGGGACGAACGCGGGGAAGCGCCCGGGCAGGAGAGCGCCGCCAAATCTCCTGAAGAGGAGGGCGCCAAGACGGAAGTCAAGGGCGAGGCCCGCGGGGACAAGGTGGACCTCGAGGAGAGTAAGACATGAGCAACGGGGGCCACGGCTCGGCAAGCCAGGGCGGCGGGAACCTTCCCTACGTCTCTTTCCCGCGCCGTCCCTTCTTCCGACGCAAGAAGACCTGCCCTTTCAGCGGCCCCAACGCGCCCAAGATTGATTACAAAGACGTCAAGCTTCTCTCGCGCTATATTTCGGAACGCGGCAAGATCGTTCCCAGCCGCATCACGGCGGTATCGGCGAAAAAACAGCGCGAACTCGCAAAGGCAATCAAGCGGGCTCGGATTCTGGCTCTCCTTCCCTTCACCGAGCAGTAGGCGCCCGCCCGCTGGGCGCGCCCGCCGATGGTTAAAAGCTATCTCACCGCGTTCGGAGCGGGCGTCATGTCCGCCCTGATGTTCATGACGCCGGTGCTCAACATCGCCTTCGGCATGTTCGTCGGGCCGTTTTCATCGCTCCCCTTGTTCCTCGTGGGCCTCTGGGGCGGTGTGCGGGCGCTCATAGTGGCCGGGATCGTGGGCACGGTGATCTCGGGCATCCTGCTCCAGAAGCTTCTTCCGGAAATGCTCTACTACCTGCCGCTCAGCTATGTCGCAGCCGTGCTGCTGCCCGCGGGCGTCATGGTGCGTCAGGCGCTTCTCCACCGCACCGCATCCGACGGCTCGACGGAGTGGTACCCGGCCGGGCAGCTCCTCGCCATGCTCGCGGCGCTGATCTCGGGCCTTTATTTTGTCGTGAGCCTCGCCTTCATGGGCGCCGAGGGCGGCCTCGTCGGCCAGGTCGCCCAGGGGATCGCGCCGCTCGTCCAGAGCTACATCGACACCGGGCAGGCCGAGCTCGATCCCCTGTTCACGATCGAGGAGCTCGCCGCAGGGCAAGCCTTTCAAATTGTCACTTTGATGCCCGCCGGGCTGGTGCTTGGAATTCCCGTCTGCATGTTCATCGCCCAGGGGCTGCTCACGCGGCTCGGCAAGAATCTCCGGCCCACCTTCGACTTGATCCATCTCGAGCTGCCGATCTGGCCGATCTATGCCTTCGGCGCGTCCGCCGCGCTCGGCATCTTCGGGCCCGCGGAGTTCAAGGCGATCGGGATTGGCTGCGCGATCGCCTTCGCGGTTCCCTTCTTCTTCCTGGGGCTCACGGTTATCCACACTTTTGCGCGGCGCTTCGCGGGCGGAATCTTGTTGTTGATCCTAGTCTATGGCCTGCTGTTATTCTTGACGCCCTGGATCGGGCCTATTTTGGCCCTTGTCGGTTTCCTGGAACGATGGCTTAAATTGCGCCGGCGGGGCTTCGGGTCAAGCTCCGGGCAGGAGTGAAATATGGAGATCATTCTACTCGAAC
>JAPUJA010000123.1 GCA_027296525.1 Pseudomonadota bacterium
GGCGGCCGTGTACTTCATCAGTTTCGCGCGGTACTTGCCGTCATTGCCGTCGTGCAGGAACTTCACGACCAACCAGGAGTGCGCGCGAAAGGCCTCGAGGTTTCTCGACGGGATCACCCGGCAAACGGTGATTGGGCTCGCGCGCGCGCGCGGCATCGAGGTGATCGAGCGGGCGATTATGCCCGAGGAGATCGGCGAGGCCGACGAGGTCTTCCTGACCGGCACGGCGGCCGAGGTGACGCCGGTGCGCGAGATCGACGGGCACAACTTTCAGGTGGGCGCGATCACCCGGGGGCTCCTGGAGGATTACGACAAGCTGGTGCGCGAGGGGTGAGGCTTAAGGGGCGTATCCCGCCAGAGGCGCGCATCGCCCCTCACGAGCCGGACTCTTTTTGCCAGCGCTCGGCGGCATCGTCGTCGGCCGCGCGCGCCTCGACCCAGCGGCTGCCGGAAGAGGTGTCCTCGAGCTTCCAGAAGGGCGCCTTGGTCTTGAGCCAGTCGACCAGGAATTCGCAGGCCTCGAAGGCCGCCTGGCGGTGGCTCGAGGCGGCGATCACGAGCACGATCTGATCGCCCGGCTCGAGCCGGCCGTAACGGTGGACGATCGTGACTGCCTCCAACGGCCAGCGCGCCTTCGCCTCGGCCTCGATCTTCGCGAGCTCGCGCTCGGTCATGGCCGGATAGTGCTCGAGCGTCATGGCGCGGATCGTCTCATCGCCCGCGCCCGCGCGCACCACGCCGACGAACAGCGCGATCCCGCCGATCCCGCGATCGCCCCGCCGCACCCGGGCGAGCTCCTGGGCGACGTCGAAATCCTCGGTCTGGACGCGGATCAAGGGCGCTATCCTCCGGTCACCGGCGGAAAGAAGGCGACCTCGTCGCCCTCCGCCACCTTCATTTCCGGATCGGCGAAATCCTGGTTGACCGCCACCTTGACGACCCTGGGATCGCCGAGAGCCTCCGCGTGGCGCGCATCCCGGCCTTTGAGCCATTCCAGGAGCGCGCCCACGGTCGTGACCTCGGGCGGCGGGGAAACCTCTTCCGCCGCGAGGCCGATCTTCTGACGGATCGAGGCGAAATAGAGAATGCGCATCAGCGAAGCTCGTTGAACGGCAAGAAGTCGACGATGGTCCCCTTGCTCAACCTGTCCATCTCTTCCGGCAACTCGATGAGCCCGTCGGCATAGACCGCCGAAGTCAGGATGCCGGCGCCGTCGAAGGCGTATTTACGCGCGCTCACGCCGCCGCCGGGCCCGGTCACGAGCTTGGCGCGCAGCCATTCGCGCCGGCCCGCCTTCTTCTTATAATCGAAATCGACGGGCACCCGATAGGAGCGGGGCTCGGTCTCGGTCGCGCCCGAGAGCCCGAGGATCAGCGGGCGCGCGAAGCGCAGGAAGGTGACCATCACGGCGACGGGATTTCCGGGCAGGCCGATGAACGGCACCGTCCCGATCTGGCCGAGCGCGAGCGGCCGGCCGGGGCGGATCGCGAGCCGCCAGAAATGAAGCCGACCCAAGGCTTGAACCGCCGCCTTGATATGGTCCTCATCGCCGGTCGAGGCCCCGCCCGAGGTGATCAGGAGGTCATGGCTCTCGGCCGCTTCGGCCAAGGCTGCGCGCACGCTCTCGAAGCGGTCCTCGAGGATGCCGAGATCGGTGACCGCGACGCCGAGCGTTTCGAGCAGGCCGAACAGCGCGTAGCGGTTGGCGTCGAAGATGCCGCCCGGCGGAAGCTCACTGCCCGGCTCGTAGATCTCATCGCCGGTGGAGAAGACCGCGACCCGAAGCCGCTCGAAGACCTCGAGCCCCGTCGCCCCGACCGAGGCCGCGAGCGCCACGTCCTGGGGTCTCAAGCGGTGGCCTTTCTTCAAGATCACCGCGCCCGCCTTGATGTCCTCGCCCGCGCTTCGCCGGTTGGCGCCCTGCTTGATGCCGGGAGGGATGACCACGCTCTCGCCCTCGAGCTCGCAGTCTTCCTGCATGAGCACGGTATCCGGCCCGCCGTCGCCATCGCCGGTCGGCATGGACCCGCCGGTGAAGATGCGAAGCGCCTCGCCGCGGCGCGCCGGCCGCTCGAGCGCGTGGCCCGCGGCGGTTCGCCCGGTGACGGGAAGCGTCGTCGCGCGCTTCGCGTTGAGATCGTCGAAATAGACCGCATAGCCGTCGACTGCCGCGTTGTCGTGGGGCGGAACGTTCAGCCCGGCGATCAGATCGCCCGCGAGGATCCGGCCCGGCGCGCCCTTGAGATCGACGGTCTCGGAGCCGACGATGGCGACGGTTCTTTCCTTAAGGATGCGGATCGCCTCATCGGTTCGCATGAGCTCGCCGCCGAAGGCAAAGCAATCGTCCTTGAGTTGAGCCATCTTCAGCCCCCGCGCGCGTTTGGCAAACCGCAATGATCGACGATGAAATCGCCGATGCCCCGGACGTCTTTCATGTCGAATAAGGGGATTTCCTTGCCATCGCGCATCACGGGCGGAACCGCGCCATCGCTCGCGATCGCGACGATATGGGGGTCGGTGGGCGCCAGCAGCGGTTTTCCGTTCGAGGGCCGGTAGACCTCGAGCTTGGCGTGGCGATACTCCTTGAACCCTTCGATGAGGATCAGATCGACAGGCGAGAAGCGCGCGACGAGCTCATCGAGCGTCGACTCATCCGCCTCGTCACCTTCATGGAGCAGAGCCCAGCGCTCGTCGGTCGCGAACATCATGTCGACGGCCCCGGCGTTCCTGAGCCGGATGTCGCTCTCCTTTCCTTCCGCCAGATTGAAATTGGCGTGGGCGTGCTTCACCGTCGAGACCCGCAATCCGCGCCCGATCAGGTCGGGAAGCAGGCGGGCGACCAGCATCGTCTTGCCGCTCCCGCTCCATCCGGCGAGCCCGAAGATTCGTCTCTGAAGCTCATTCATCGGCGCGTGTCCTCGCCTTCGGAAGCCGTGGGCTCCGTCGCCCGCGAGGCCGCGCTCGGCTGGGCCACGCTCGAGCGGGCCTCGGCCCCATCGCCCGACAAGTGCTTCCCGGCGATGCGCAAATAACCGAACGCGGTGATCCAGGTCAACAAGGCGGCGAGCCACAGGAAGGCCTCGCCCAAGGGAACCACGGGAATCCCTGAAGGGCCGGAGGTTCCGATCAGAAGAAGCGCGACGGCGAGCATTTGGGATGCGGTCTTCCACTTCGCCAAACGGCTGACCGGCAAGCCGCTCGCCCGACCGGCCAGCCATTTGCGCAGGCCCGCGATGAGCAATTCGCGCGACAGGATGAGGATCACCGCGATGACCGGCGCGCGCTCGAAGGCGGTGAGCATCAGGAGGGCCGCGGCCACGAGCAGCTTGTCGGCGATCGGATCGAGCGCCCGGCCGAACGCCGAGGTCACGCCCTGCGCGCGCGCGAGATAGCCATCGACGAGATCGGTCAGCGCGGCGAGCGCGAAGATGCCGAGGGCGATCCAGTTGCCGGCCGGCGCGCCGATATAGAAGGCGCCGACGAGAAACGGTATCGCCCCGATTCGCGAAAGCGTCAGAATGTTGGGCAGGTTTCGCATCGAACCGGAATGAGCGCGTGCCGGCGGTCGAGCACGCTCAGCTTTCCCCATGAAAATGGTCATAGACGAGACGGGCGACAGTCTTGCTGATCCCATCGACGGTTTCCAGGTCCGCGAGTCCCGCCTCGGTGACGCCTTGCGCCGAACCGAAGTGATGGAGCAGCGCGCGTTTGCGCGTCGGCCCGATGCTTGGAATGTCGTCGAGCTCGGAACGCCTCAAGGAGCGCGAGCGTTTCTTGCGGTGGGTGCCGATGGCGAAGCGGTGCGCCTCGTCGCGCACGCGCTGAAGAAAATAGAGCACCGGATCCCGGCCATCCAGATGGATCGGTGGGCCGTCGGGAAGGTATATGCGTTCTTCACCGGCATTCCGATTGGGCCCCTTGGCGATCGCGGCGAGAGCGATGTCGCGGATGCCGAGGTCGGCGAAGAGATCGAGCGCGACGTTCAACTGGCCGACGCCGCCATCGACGAGCACGAGGTCGGGCCAGCCGGGCTGCTCACGCTCCGGGTCTTCCTTCAGGAGCCGGCCGAAGCGCCGGCCCAGAACCTCCCGCATCATGCCGTAATCATCCTCCGGCGCGAACCCGCCGTCGCCGGCCTGGCGGATGGTGAACTTCCGGTAGGCGCTTTTGACGAAGCCCTCGGGCCCCACGACGATCATGGCGCCGACCGCGTGGCTGCCGGCGATGTGGCTGTTGTCGAAGACTTCGATTCGCTCAGGCAGCGCGTCGAGATCGATGGCTTCCGCCAGACGTTCGAGCAGGCGGCGCTGGGAGGCGCTCTCGGACAGGCGCCGGGCGAGGGCCTCGCGCGCGTTGCGGAGCGCGTGCTCCATGAGGGTGTGCTTCTCTCCTCTAACGGGCCGGTGAAGGGTAATGCGACGCCCGGCATGCTGGCTGAGCGCACGCTCCACCAGTTCCCGATCGTCGAGGGGGTGGCTCAGCAGGATGAGCTTTGGGACCGGCTTGTTCTGATAGAACTGGCCGATGAAGGCGCCGAGCACGGCCTCGGGCGTCGCCCCTTCCGTGTGCGCGGGAAAATAGGAGCGGTTGCCGTAATTGTGGCCGCTGCGGAAGAAGAAGACCTGAACGCAGGTCCTTCCCGCTTCCTGATGCGCCGCGATGATGTCGGCTTCTTGAAGGCTCGTGCTGATGATCTCCTGACGGGCCTGGATCTGAGTAAGCGCCCGGATACGGTCGCGAAAGGCGGCGGCCGTCTCGAAGTCGGTCGCCGCGCTCGCCTTGAGCATCCGCTCGGTCAGCCGGTGCTGGAGCTCCCGGCTTTTTCCCGTCAGGAACTCGCGCGCCTCCTCGACGAGGATGCGGTAGTCCTCGGAGCTGATCCGGCCGCAGCACGGGGCGGTGCAGCG
>JAPUJA010000124.1 GCA_027296525.1 Pseudomonadota bacterium
AGATTGGACCGAGATGCTGATACGCATGTATGCGCGCTGGGCCGAGCAGCATGGCCACGGCCTCGAGTGGATTGAAGAGAGCGCGGGCGAAGAAGCCGGAATCAAATCGGCCTCGATCAAGGTGAGCGGGACCAACGCCTATGGTTGGCTCAAGACCGAGAGCGGCGTGCATCGCTTGGTGCGCATCTCGCCGTTCGACTCGGCGTCACGGCGCCATACGAGTTTCGCCTCGGTCTGGGTCTATCCGGTGATCGACGAGACGATCGAGGTGGAGATCGAGGAGAAAGACCTTCGCGTCGATACCTACCGCGCGTCGGGCGCGGGCGGCCAGCATGTGAACAAGACCGACAGCGCTGTGCGCATCACCCACCTCCCGACCAACATCGCCGTGCAATGCCAGAACGAACGCTCCCAGCACCGCAACCGGGCGATGGCGATGACCATGCTGCGCGCCCGGCTCTACGAGCTCGAACTGCGCAAGCGCGAGGAAGAAGCCGAGGCGATCAAGGCGGAAAAAGGCGAGATCGGCTGGGGAAACCAGATCCGCTCCTACGTGCTCCAGCCCTACCAGATGGTGAAGGACCTGCGCACCGGGATCGAGCATCCCAGTCCCACGGCCGTGCTCGACGGGGATCTCGACCGCTTCATGGAAGCGGCGCTCGCGGCCCGAATCGGCGACGAGCCGGGGACCGGCGCGCGGGCCAAGACGGAGCCATCGTCCTAAGAGATTTACTCATTCACCGCAATGCATTGCGGTTTTTTTCCGAACAAACAGATTAACGATTCACGGGGGCCCGTGCCGAAGGCGCGCCGGGCTCGATACCGGATCGGGGCGCGGTCAGCGGGCCAGCGCCTCGTAATAGGAAGGCATAAGGCCGGCGGCCGCGCGGGCCTCGCTGTTGAAGGGCGCCTTGAGAGCACCCGGAAAATGGGCGCGAACGAGGCTCTGATAGGTGGGCTGGGGAGCGAGCCCCCGGCGCGCGCAGAGCTCGACGAACCAGCGCTGTCCCGCGGCCACATGGCCGATCTCGTCCCGATAGATGACGCCCAGGATCTCGGCGCTCCGGGCATCGCCCGCACGCTGCATCCGCGCGATCATTCCGGGCGTCACGTCGAGCCCGCGCGCCTCGAGCACGAGCGGAACCACGGCGAGGCGGGCCAGCGGATCGTGTGCCGTCCGGCAGGCCGCCTCCCACAGCCCGTCATGGGCCGGGAGCGCCCCATAGGCCGACCCGAAGTCGCCGAGCCGAGCCGAAAGGAGCGCGAAATGGCGCGCCTCGTCGGCGGCCACCCGGACCCAGTCGTCATAGAAGGCCTGAGGAAAGCCCTGCCCGGTGAAGCGCGCGATCAGATCCCAGGCGAGATCGATGGCGTTGAGCTCGATATGGGCGAGCGCGTGGAGCAGCGCGATCCGGTTGGCCCGACCGATGCCCTTGCGCCGCCTCGGCATCGCCTTCGCCGGCCGCAGGCGGGGCCGCGCCGGGCGGCTCGGGCGCACGGGCGGGTGCGCGGACCCAATCGCACCGAGCCCGCCGCTCTGCCAAGCCCGGGCGATCGCCTGGCTCTCGGCAACCTTGGCACGGGGATCGGCGGTGCAAAGGACGCCCTGGGCGGCCTCGGCCAGGCAGCTCCAGGTCATCCGAGTTCCTTGGCGGCCGCGAGCGCCTCGTCCACATGGCCAGCGACCTTCACCTTCCGCCAGACGCGCCTGAGCTTTCCCGCCGCGTCGATCAGGAAGGTGGCGCGCTCGATCCCCATATATTTCCGGCCGTAATTGTTCTTCTCGATCCAAACGCCGTAATTCTCGCAGATCGTGCCGTCCTCGTCGGAAACCAGGGTGAAAGGCAGCCTGTATTTCGCCTTGAACTTGTCGTGGCGCGCGACGCTGTCCCTCGAAACCCCGACGATTTCGACATCGGCGCGGGCAAATTTCCGCATCGCGTCGGAGAACCCGCAAGCCTCCTTGGTGCAACCCGGCGTGTCGTCCTTGGGATAGAAATAGAGCACGACTTTTCGGCCCTTAAGACTTGAAAGCTTCAGCCGGCCGCCGCCATCGGTCGGCGCGGTGAAGTCCGGAGCCTTATCGCCGATCTTGACTTCCTTGGCCATCGTCATTCCCTCCCTGTCACTCGTTGGGCATCATTCATTGGGCGCGCCGATCAGGCGCGCGAAGGCTTCACGCACGCGCGCCTCGACATCCAGTAATTTTTTCCTCAGAGCCGGAAAGTCAAGCGCCTCCCCGGTTTCGACGAGCGAGTCGCGAAGCCCCTCGGGAAACTGCTCCTCATCCCGGTTCTCGCCCACGGTCAGACGAAGCAGGCCTTGAAGGCGGCGCAGGAAACGGGTCGCCTCGACGAGCTCACGCGCCTGATCGGGCGAGAGCGACCCGGCGGCCTCGAGCGCGGCGAAGGCGCCGGCGGTGTTGCCGGTAAGCACCACCGGATGACGGTGCGCGTCCCGAAGCTCGAGGAACTGCGCGATGAAGTCCAGATCGAGCAGCCCGCCGCGCACCTGCTTCAACCGCCAGGGGTTGTCGGTGCCATGCTCCGCTGCGACCTTCGGCTTGATGCCTCGCCAG
>JAPUJA010000125.1 GCA_027296525.1 Pseudomonadota bacterium
CTTCCCTCCGGCGCCTCGATCAGCATGTTCGACTGGTAATACTCCAGCGTGAAGGCCGAGCCAGTACCCAGAAAGATCAACTTCATGGCCGCCAACCCGTCCCGGCGACTTTCCTTACGAGACCCGGCTCAAGCGCCCATCGCGCCGGTCTTGGCCTCGTCGGTCGGACGCCGCGCCGGTCCCGTGCCTTGTGGAACCTGCGATATTAGCCAAGATTTCTCAGATGGTTCCCCCAACCACCGGAAATGATAGCACAATTGAAAATTGACCGTAAGCCTAGCCACGCACCCCTGACCGGTGGCTTGGGATGGGCGGCTCGATGCGTCCGAGACCTTACGAAGGCGCAATCGGGCGCGAGAAGACGATCGTTCGGCAAGCGCAAAGAACCCAGCGCCTGCGGTACATGATGCCGGTAAACCACTTCTGGTGATTGGATTCGGGGCGTCATGTCGGCGCTGGCTTCGTCCGCAGGCCGTCGATCAGATGGAGGATTTCCGCGAACATCTGCCGCGACAGGGGAACCTCGGCCATCTGGAACGTAACATAGCGGCCGTGGTTGAAGATCTTTACGCCGATCTCGACCACATTCTCCCGCAGCGTGGTGAGCGATCAGTGCCCGATGTCTTGCGGCAAGGCCAATGTCTGCTTTGGGTCATTAGCGGACATTCGGCAGACGCGACTAGAATGTCCGGTTTGGGGTGGGAAGCAGACATCCGAGCATCAGGCAGTTCGCGACACAGTGTAGCCCGCCGCGCGCTCGAGCGGCCGCGACACCCGCTGCGCGCGGAGCTCGCGGCGGCACTCCTTGAGCACCGCCAGTTCGTCTTGATTCTCACATCCGAAGACCAGGAACTCGCTCAAGCGATCCTCGACCAATTCGACCAGAAGATCCCGATAGCGTGTCGGCAGGTACATCTCTTCCTCCTCACCGTCAGCCCGCTTGCATCCGATCGCGGGCGTGCCTTACGAGCGTTAATCCTGCAAGCGCCGAGGGGACCGCCTCAATAGGTCATCCGGATGGCGACGGAAACATCTTGAGCGCCGAGTTTGAAGGCAGCTTCCTCGAACGCGGGCTTGCTCAGAAAGACCTCCACGTCGTTGGAAAAGCCATAGCCCTCGGCGGGAAGTCCAAAGAAATTGGTGTCGAAATAGTTGTTGTCGTTCTCGTCATGGTGGACGACGACGGCGTATTGTCCGGCGGGGAGGTTCTTGACCGCTCCGGTCACGATGCCCGCCTTGGCCGTACCGGCGTTCAGCGAGAGCGTGACGATCTGCTCACCCGAATCGAGAAAGACCTCCTCACGATCGAACACCGCGACGAGCACGACGCCGTCGGTACTGCGAAGCCCCCCGATGCTCACCTGGATGTCGGCCGCGGCCGTCAAGGTCGTCGCGCTGAACAGAAAGGACATGATGGTCAGAGCGGTGATGAAAGGTCGCTTGAACATCCGACGTAGAGCTCCCCCCGCGATCACGCGTCCGAATCGAGGTTCACGGTTCGACGAGCCACCGATTGATAAAAGGCGCGCCATATGAGCCGTCCCGTCCCCGAATGTGCTGTTCGGCGCTGGCATGATTCGGCATATGAACGGCGCGAGCTGGAAGTCCGAAATTTTTAGAGTTCCAGCGCGTATTGGGCGTTCTTGCCTCTATGGCCGTCTGAGCGTAGCTGTGAGCACGCAGCGCCGGTCGATCGGGCCTGAAAGAACGCCACAAGGGCCTTAAGGCTTTGGGCCTTAGGGTGTGCACTCATAAAGAGCGGGGGCGTTGGATCTAGAGCTTAGCGCGCCGATATCCGCTAATAGCCATTAGCGGACATTCCGCCTTGAGTTCGCTCTCCTGAGCCTGAGGTCGGGCAAGGTCACAGGGGCCTCGCCGTTGACGCTGGCCCAGTGACTATCTCCATTCCTGGTATGAAGTTTTGCCGGTATGTACGGCTCGCCGCCATTCACTCAGTTGAACGGACAGTCGAACTGCCAATCAGATACGTCCACATCGAGCGAATTGTTGCGGGTCAACATGACCCCGCCGCAGCGGTTGGATCGCGCCTTAGACCTGCCGCTCGGCGTCCGGCGTGCCGATCTCGGTGGCCGGCCGGCGCGGCTCCTGCCGGCGCGCCTCGGTCTCGACCAGGGGCGTGACCGCGAAAGACGCGTAGGGCGAAAGTCCGGCGAGTGAGCCGAAGATGCTGCCAAATCCGAAAATATTGCTTTTCATCGTCTTGTCTCCTCGAAAGAGCGGGTTTGCGTCCGTTGAACTGACCCCCTTTTTACGGATTGTCCGTGATGCCAGCGTTTGGGCACCCGTGAAAAGGAGCGGGCGAGAGGTGCGTTGGGCGTGAAAAAAGCGTAAAAACGTCGCCCGAGGCGTAAAATCGGCTCCCCGCAAACGGGGGCCACGGAAGCAGGGCGGAAATGGGATCGGTCGAGATCCGGCTCTTGGGCGGGTTCGAGGCGCGGCTTCCCGGAGGCAAGGCGGTCAAAGTTCCGACCCGGAAGGCCGAGCAGCTGATCGCCTGCCTCGCACTCGCGCCCGGCTCACAGGCGACGCGTGAGAAGCTCGCCGGCCTCCTCTGGAGCGAGCGGGCGGACGAGCAGGCGCGCGCGAGCCTGAGACAGGCGCTCGCCTCTCTTCGCAAGGCCTTTCAAGGGGTTGAGCCTTTCCCGATCGCCGCCGACGGCGAGCGGATCGCGCTCAACCTCGAGGCCACCGAAGTCGATGCCTTGGAGTTTCAGGCGCTCGTGGAGGAAGGGAGCGCCAAGGCCCTCGAACGGGCGGCCGCCCTCTATCGGGGCGAGCTTCTCGAAGGAGCGAAGGTGCGCGATCCCGCCTTCGAGGAGTGGCTGGGCCTCGAGCGCACAAGGCTCGGTGACCTCGCCGTCCGTGTCTTGAGCCGGCTGCTCGAGCAGGAGGCCCGGAACGGCCCTTCGGATCGGGCCGTGGAGGCGGCGAAGCGGCTCGTTCGGCTCGATTCCCTTCGCGAGGAGCCCTATCGGGCGCTGATGCGCCTCTATGCCGCGCGGGGCGAGCGGAGCCAGGCCGTGCGCCAGTACGAGGCTTGCCGCGCGCTGCTGGGAGCAGAGCTCGGCATCGAGCCGGAGGCCGAGACGCAAGCCCTCTTCGAGGCGATCCGGAAGGGGGAGCTCGCCCCTTCCGAGAAGGCGGCCGTCGATGTTCCGAAGGCGATGGCGGAGGATCCGGATTTCTTCGCCCTGCCCGACAGGCCCTCGATCGCCGTGCTTCCCTTCAAGAACATGAGCGATGACGCGGAGCAGGAATACTTCACCGACGGCATCACCGAGGACATCACGACCGAGCTGTCACGCTTTCGGGACCTGTTCGTCATTTCGAGCCTGTCCTCCTTCACCTATCGCGAAAAGATGACGCCCGTTCAGCAGGTGGGGCGCGAACTCGGCGTCCATTATGTGCTTGAAGGCGGCGTGCGCCGAGCCGGTTCACGCATCCGGATCACCACCCAGCTGACGGACGCGAGCACCGGCCAGCATCTATGGGCGGAACGCTATGATCGCGACTTCGGCGACATCTTTGACGTTCAAGACGAGGTGACGCAGACGATCGTGTCGACGCTTGCGGGGCGGCTCGAGGACATCGGTCGCAAACGCGCAATGTCCAAGACGAAAGAGAACGCTACCGCCTATGACTATGTTCTGCAGGCGCGGGAAAGCCTGTTTCACGGCACGAAGGAGTCGATCCTCAAAGCGCGGGAGTTGCTGCAGAAGGCTATCGAGCTCGATCCGGGGTATGCGACGGCTTACGCTTGGCTGGCGGACAGCTACAATGCCGAATACGACGCGCCCTGGTCGGAAGCGCCCGAGGAGGCGCTCTCGCAAGCTCTCCAAACGGCGCAGAAAGCCGTGTCGCGTGACGAGGGTAACAGCTTAGCCCATCTCGAGCTCGGCGCCGCTTATCTCAGTGGAAGACAATATGATCTCGCGGAAGCGCAAATCGAACGAGCGCTCGCTCTCAACCCGAACGAATATTGGAACTATTGCCTCAAGGGTTGGTTTCTCGCCCTCGTCGGCAGGTCCGAAGAGGGAATCGAGTGTGGCAAAAGGGCGATCCGATGCAACCCGTTTGCGTCGAGCGGCTGCCGGTACGACCTCGGCGCGGCCTATTACACGGAGCGGCGATATGACGACGCCATTGCCGCCTTTCATGACATGCCCGAGCCTGACATCTCGACCCACGGTTTGCTTGCGGCTTGCTGCGCGCAACTCGGTCGCGACGGCGAGGCCCGAGCGGCAATGGCGAAATTCAAGAAGCTCGCGCGCACCGAGATGGCGGACTATCCGGGCGACGATCGCGACCGTTGGCGGGCGGTTTGGTTGAGGTGGGTCCCCTACAAGGGTCCGGCCGATCTGGAACACCTGCTCGAGGGGCTGGAGAAAGCTGGGCTCTATGAATGAATGGCTTTAGCGGTGTGCGCAAAGAGCAGAGAGACAGGAGTGAGGTTCGTCGGATGTCCGCTACCGAAACCAACGGTTTCCGGGCGCGCTAGAACTTCTAGGATTGGCACTTGTTTAGGCAGGCGGGCAGCGTCCGCTATGGGTCATTACCGGACATAGAGGCCTTGCGCCCTGGAGGTCCGCTAATAGCC
>JAPUJA010000126.1 GCA_027296525.1 Pseudomonadota bacterium
TGAAATCCGGCCGCATGGTACCTATGTGGTACCTACTACGGATACGCTCGGCCACGTCTATTGCTAAATCATTGAAATCACGTTTGTTTTCTCAACAGACCGGAGTGCCTTAAGGTGGTTGTGCACCAGGATGATCGCCGAGGCGCCCAGGTCGAGGGCGCGCTTGATCACCTCGCGCGGATAGAGCGGTGTGTGATTGATCGTGCCCTTCTGCTGGAGCTCGTCGGCGATCAGCGCGTTCTTGTTGTTGAGGAAGAGGATGCGGAACTGCTCGGTCTTCTCGAAGCCGAGGCTCACCTGACAATAATCGAGGAGCGCCTGCCACGAGCCGATCACCTCCGCGCCCATCACCCGCTCGCGCAAGAGCCGCTCGGCCGACGCCTGGGCGATTTTGAGCGCCGCGATCGCCGCCTCGCCGACCCCATCGATCTCCCCGAGCCGTTGAGGTTCCGCCGTGATCACGCCCGCGAATGAGCCGAAGTGCTCGATCAGCCGCTTGGCCACGGGCTTCATGTCGGCGCGCGGCTGGCCGAGGAAGAGCAGGAGCTCGAGCATCTCGTAGTCGGGGAGCGCCTCGGCCCCACTCTTCAGGAAGCGTGCCTTAAGCCGCTTTCGATGACCGGCATAGTGGGGCTTCTCGCTCACGCCGTCTCGCTCACCACCTCGTAGGGCGGGCGGGTGAAGCCGGCGGGAGAGAGGGTGAAGATCTCATGGCCCGTCGCGGTTACGCCCAGACTGTGCTCGAACTGGGCCGAGAGCGAGCGATCCTTGGTCACCGCGGTCCAGCCGTCTTTCAGGATCTTCACCTCGTAGGTTCCGAGATTGATCATGGGCTCGATCGTGAAGAACATCCCCTCGACCAGCTCGACGCCTTCGCCCGGCTCGCCGTAATGAAGTACGTTCGGCGCGTCGTGGAACACGCGCCCGAGCCCGTGCCCGCAGAAGTCGCGCACCACCGAGCAACGGCGGCTCTCGGCGTAGGACTGGATGGCGTGGCCGATATCGCCCAGTGTCGCGCCCGGGCGGACCACCTCGATCCCCCGCGTCATGGCCTCATAGGTGATCTCGCACAGGCGGCGCGCCTTCATCGGGATCTTCGGGCCGAGATAGAACATGCGGCTCGTATCGCCGTGCCAGCCGTCGAGGATGACGGTGACGTCGATGTTCATGATGTCGCCTTTGTCGAGCACCTTATCGCTCGGAATTCCGTGACAAACCACGTGGTTGACCGACGTGCAGATCGATTTGGGAAAGCCGCGGTAGCCGAGCGGCGCCGAGGTCGCTCCGTGCGCGGTGATGAACTCGTGGCAGAGCCGATCAAGCTCGTCCGTGGTCACGCCCGGTTGGACCTTGGGCGTGATGTAATCGAGCGTCTGGGCCGCGAGCCGCCCGGCTCGGCGCATGGCCTCGAAGTCTTCCGGTGGATGGATCTTGATGGCCCTCGCGTCCCGGCCGATCTCCGTGACCCTGTCGAGGTTGTTCATCGGGCGTGTGCCATGTGATGCGCGTTCCGAGCCCTCGAGGCGCCCGCCGACCCGATGGTCAGCCGATCCGATGGTCAGCCGATGATCGGCAGCGCCCGGTCGAGTCGTATGCTCGCGAGGCTGAGTTTACAGCAATAGCAGAGGGCTTCAACGCCACGGGCGCGTGCCGCGTCGAACGCCTCGCCATAGCCGGGGTCGATGTCCCGGGCGAGGGAGAAGCTGTCGCAATCCTCGCGCTGGACGATGAAGAGCACGGCGGCGCGCGCCCCCCCGTCCACCATGCGCGCGAGCTCGGCCATGTGTTTCGCGCCCCGGGCCGTCACCGAATCGGGAAACTCGGCGCCGTCATCGCGCTTCAGATGCACGTTCTTGACCTCGACGTAACAGGGCGGCCGCCCGGCACGCTCGAGCAGCAGGTCGACCCGGGAGTTCCGGCCATAGGCGACCTCGCGCCTTATTGATTCGTAGCCCGCGAGCTCCGGGATGCTATCTTCCGCGATCGCCTCTTGGGCGATCCGGTTGGGATGGCCGGTGTTGAGCCCGACGAGGCCGCCATCGACGCGCACGAGCTCCCAGCTATAGTCGAGCTTCGCCTTCGGATTTCGCGCGGGCGCAAGCCAGGTCTCCGCGCCCGGCGGATCGAGCCCGGTCATCGCCCCCGGATTCGGGCAATGGGCCATCACCACCCGTCCGTCGGTGAGCCGATGATCGCTCAGGAACCGCTTGTAGCGCCGAAGGAGCGTGGCGGGGATGAGGGTGGCGTGAAATTCCATGGCTCGAAGCTAGCGGCGCGCGCGCCCGGTTTCAATGGGGCGGCGGCGGCCCGCAAGAGCCCCGAACCCCTTGGGGGTCCGAACCCCTTGGGGGCCTCGGCCCGTTGGGGTAAGATGCCGCCGGTTTAAAGCTCCTTTGCATCTCATGGCCGACGAACCCCCCATCGTCACCGCCGCGCTCATCATCATCGGAAACGAGATCCTTTCCGGGCGCACGCGCGACGCCAATATCCCTTTCCTCGCGCAGCGATTGAACGATCTCGGCGTGCGCCTCGGCGAGGTTCGGATCGTCCCGGACCTCGAGGAGGCGATCGTCGAGGCGGTCAACGACTGCCGCGCCGCGTTCGACTATGTCTTCACCACGGGCGGCATCGGCCCGACCCACGACGACATCACCGCCGCCTCGATCGCCAAGGCCTTCGGGCTGAAGCTCGTGCGGAACCCGGAGGCCGTCGAACGGCTGCACGAGCATTACGGCGCCGATGAGCTGAACGTGGCGCGCCTTCGCATGGCGAACACGCCCGAAGGGGCCGGGCTGATCGAAAATCCGGTGAGCAAGGCGCCGGGGTTTTTCGTCGAGAACGTCTTCGTCTTCGCCGGCGTGCCGACGATCATGCGGGCGATGTTCGAGAACGTGAAACATATGATCTCAGGGGGCGCGACGATGCGCTCGCGCACGATCGCGGCCTTTCTGCTCGAGGGCGAGGTCGCCGAGGGGCTCGATCGACTGCAGGAGCGCTATGACGATCTCGAGATCGGAAGCTACCCGTTCCTGCGGGACGGCAAGCTCGGCACCAGTGTCGTGCTTCGCGGCACGGCGTCCGAGCGCATCGACGAGGCGGCCCGAGAGCTCATCGAGCATATCCGTTATTTGGGCGGCGAGCCGGTGGAGGACTCAGGAGAGGCGCGCTAGGGTCCGTACTCAATTAACGCTAGCTCATTGAAACCAAACGATTCTGGTTTGGCAGGCAGCGCACCATCAATGAATCAACTCAGTGGGTTATGCCTAATTGAGTCCAGACCCTAGGGCGTTTCGCTTGCCTGGGCGCGAAGCTCGGGGATAGGGTCGCCCGGCAAACGCCGCCCGAGCGGAGCGTCGCGGGCCGCGCGTGTCGGCGTTTTGGTTTGTTCAAGGGGGCGTGGCGGAACCGGTAGACGCATTGGACTTAAAATCCAATGGGCGTAAGCCCGTGCAGGTTCAAATCCTGCCGCCCCCACCAATTAAATCAATCGCTTGATATGTGCGCCGCGTCTTGCCCGCAGCGTTGCGCGAGGGCTCGTGTGTAATTCCTGTGTAATGGCGTCACGAATTCTGAGGCTTGTGGGCCTTGGGATGTTCAACAATTGTTCCGCCTTCCATCCGGTCAAGAGCCCGATCGACGACGCGACCCTGAGCGTGTGCATAGCGTAAGGTCATCTGCACGCTGCGGTGGCCGGAGAACTCTTGCAGCGTCTTAATGTCCGCCCCGGTTTCGGCTAGGCGGGTTATTGCGGTGTGCCTCATGACGTGCGGCACGACCACGCCCGGAGCCAGGCGCGCTCGCTTGACCACTCTCCGAAAAGGGCCTGCCATCGACTCGATGTGTCCGCTCGGAGTTCGCCTGTTGGGGAAAATCCATCCCTCCGAATCCGCTGCCATCTTGCGTTCGCGCTGAAGGGTCTCGGTAATTCCTCGAGTAAGCGGCTGATTGCGCCAAACCCCGCCTTTGGCGCGGACCCGAAGCCGGCGGCGTATCGGGTCAAAGGGCGTTGTCACGAATTTGATCGTGCGGCGGCCGGTCGAGCTACGTAGGCTGGTCGCATGAACCCGATCAGCTACCGCTACTGTCATTTCCCTCCGGTCGTCGTCCAGCACGCGGTCTGGCTCTACTGCCGGTTTACACTGAGCCTGCGTGATGCCGAAGATCTGCTGGCCGAGCGAGGGATCGAGGTCTCCTATGAGACGATCCGCCGCTGGGTAGCGCGGTTCGGCCCCGCCTACGCGAGAAAGCTCAGAAAATTCAGACCGAGGGCACATCCGCAGTGGCATCTGGACGAGATGTTTGTCTCCATCGGCGGGCAGCGGATGTATCTCTGGCGGGCGGTCGATCAGGATGGTGAGCTGCTCGATGTCCTCGTCCAGGCCAAACGGGATAAGCGTGCGGCGCTTAAACTGATGCGGAGGCTGCTGAAAAAGCAGGGCTTCGCGCCGCGAACGATCGTGACCGATAAGCTAAGGGCCTATTCCGCTGCCGTGCGGGATCTCGGCCTCACGGCGTGGCATCATCGGGCGAGGTGGAAGAACAATCGGATCGAGGGCTCTCACGTCCCTATCCGACGACGAGAACGGAAGATGCAGGGTTTCAGGTCGCCCGGATCAGCCCAGCGCTTCCTTTCGATCTTCGCCACGGTCTCCAACCACTTCAACACGCGTCGTCATCTCATCTCGGCAAACAAACATCGAGAGCTTCGAGACCTGGCCTTCGCTCGATGGACCGCCGCGACCGCTCCGGCCGCCTAAGGCACAGCGCGTTAAATGTCGAATTGCGCCTACGCTTGAGATTCGTGACAAGGCCATCACAAGGAAAGATCCTCTTGCGGAGGGGGCCGAAGACTCGCCTACCAATTTAATTATCGACAAGCTCTCGGGTGCCGTCAAGGGGTGGTGGCTTGGCTCCCAGAAAGACTCTCCCTCGCGTTTAAATGCGCGTGCAGACATGATACGGATGGGGTTGGTGGTCGGCACCAGCCGGAAAGAGATTGCGACCAGCGACTCTAAAATGGGCCTCTAGAAGCGTGTCGCCTTATGGATGTGCCAAGTCTTGATGCGGACTGACGTTCCGAGTGGTACAAACCTTGGC
>JAPUJA010000127.1 GCA_027296525.1 Pseudomonadota bacterium
TCCGAGGCCGCCTGGCAGCTGGCACGCGCGGACTGTCGCGTGCGCCTCTACGAGATGCGCCCCGTCCAGAAGACCGAGGCGCATCAGAGCGCGCGGCTCGGCGAGCTCGTCTGCTCCAACTCCTTCCGCTCCGACAACGCCGAGCGAAGCGCCATCGGCCTGCTTCATGAAGAGATGCGGCGCCTGGGCTCGCTCGTCTTGAGCGCGGCGGATGCCAACAAGCTGCCGGCGGGCGAGGCGCTCGCGGTCGATCGCGAGGGTTTCGCGCAAGCCATCGAAGACGCGATCGACGCCGAGCCGCTCATCGCCGTTCGGCGCGAGGAGGTCGCGAGCCTCCCTTCAGAAGACAACGCGCCCGTGATCGTCGCGACCGGGCCCTTGACCTCTTCGTCTCTCGCCCGATCGATTCAAGAGGCGACGGGCGAAGACGGGCTCGCCTTCTTCGACGCCATCGCGCCGATCGTCTACAGGGACTCGATCGATCTCGACGTCGCCTGGTTCCAGTCGCGCTACGACAAGGAGGGCCCGGGCGGCGACAAGGCGGCCTATATCAATTGCCCACTCGATAAACAGCAATATGACGCCTTCATCGACGAGCTCATCGCGGCCGAGACGACCGCGTTCAAGGAATGGGAGCGGGCGACGCCCTATTTCGAGGGCTGCCTGCCGATCGAGGTGATGGCCGAGCGCGGGCGCGACACGCCCCGTTACGGCCCGATGAAGCCCGTGGGGCTGACCAATCCCCATGCGCCCGCGATGCGCGCCCACGCCGTGGTGCAGCTCCGCCAGGACAACGCGCTCGGCACCCTCTACAACATCGTGGGCTTTCAGACGAAGCTGAAATATGCCGAGCAGAAGCGCCTGTTCCGCATGATCCCGGGGCTCGAAAACGCGCGCTTCGCGCGCCTCGGCGGCATCCATCGCAACAGCTTCATCAACGCGCCCAAGCTCCTGGACCCGTGGCTCCGGCTGAAGGCCCGGCCCCATATCCGCTTCGCCGGGCAGATCACGGGCGTCGAGGGCTATGTCGAGAGCGCCGCCATCGGGCTCATCGCCGGGCGCTTCCTGGCCGACGACTTAGAGGGCCGCGAAGCCGTTCCGCCCCCGCCCACGACGGCAATGGGCGCGATCCTCGGCCACATCACGCGCGGCGGCGATGCCGCGAGCTTTCAACCCATGAACGCGAATTTCGGGCTCTTCCCGCCGCTCGATGAGCGCCTGCACAAGAAGCAGCGGAAGGCCGCCTACGCCGAGCGCGCACGCGCGGACCTCACCAATTGGCTGAACGATATATCGGCCGCGGCCGCCTAGCGTTGCTTCGCTCCCTGATGTGACGCAAACTGTTCAAACAAAAGTCATACGGGGAGAAACGATGGCGTCCACCCAGGTCATCTCCGCCGATTCCCATGTCCAGGAGCCGCTTAGCCTTTATCGTGAGCGCGTGCCCGCGAAGTTCCACGATCGCATCCCCCACATCGAGGAGCGCGACGGGGGAACCTACTATGTTTTCGACGGCAAGCGCCCGCGGCGGATCGACCTCGCCGAGACGCGCCTGAGCGAGGACGACGCGGACCGCGAGTTCCGCCACGACGAGAGCGGCGGAACCGACATTGCGAAACGCCTCGCCGATCAGGAGCGCGACGGCGTCATCGCCGAGGTGATCTATCCCAATCAGTCGCTCTTCCTCTACAACTCACCCGATCTCGAATACCAAATGGCGATCGCGAGGGCCTACAACGATTGGGCGATCGAGCTCTTCGGGCCTTACCCTGAGCGCTTCCTGCCCGTCGCCATCATCCCGGTCGCCGACATCCCTCGGGCGGTCGCGGAGGTCGAACGTGCGGCCTCGCTCGGCTACCGCGCGGTCAAGATCCCGATCATCATGAAGGACCGGCCCTACAGCCGACCTGAATACGAGCCGCTCTGGGCGGCCGTGGAGGCGACGGGGGCCGTGCTCAACTTCCACGCCTTCACCAACAGCGAGGACACCTACCCCGAGGACTGGGGCGAGGAGGAGGGCACGGGCGGCGCGCTCAACCTCATGGCCATGAGCATGGCCGAGGGCCAGAACCCGGTCTCGCTCCTGATCAGCTCGGGCGTGTTGCAGCGCCATCCGGGATTGCGCTTCGCCGTCGTCGAGTGCGGCGCGGGCTGGCTCGCCTGGCTGCTCCATGTGCTCGACGAGCAGGTCGAGCGCAAGCATATGTGGATGCGCCCGAGGCTCGAGATGCGCCCCAGCGAGTTCTTCGCCCGCCAGGGGCACATCACCTTCTCGGACGACCCCGTGGCGCTCAACAACTTGCCCTTCACCGGCGCACGCTGCCTGCTGTGGGGGAGCGATTATCCCCACGACGAGGGCACCTTCCCGCACTCTCAAGAGGTGATCGCGAAGACCTTCGCGGGCGTCTCCGAAGACGACAAACGCAAGATCACCTTCGAGAACGCCGCCCGGCTTTACGGCTTCAAGGTTTAAGAGCCCGAGCGATCAGCCCGTGACCAGCGGACAGCGGCTCAGCGCGAGCGGCTGGTAGGCCTCCTCGCCCGGGATGACACGGAGAATTTCGTAAAGATCCCACGGCCCCTCGGATGCTTGCGGGCTTTTGATGCGCGCGAGATACATGTCGTGGACCATGCGCCCGTCCTCGCGGATGAAGGCGTTGCGCGCGAAGGCGTCGCGGATGGGGAGCGTCTTCATCTTGGCGATCACCGCTTCGGTCTCGTCGCTGCCGGCGGCCTCGGCCGCGCGCAGGTAATGGAGGGTCGAGGAATAGACGCCCGCCTGCATCATCGAGGGCATCCGGCCGGCGCGCTCGAAGAAGCGCTTCGACCAGGCGCGCGTCTCCTCGTCGAAGTCCCAATAGAAGCCGGTGGTCAGCAACAACCCTTGCGCGACCTCGAGCCCGAGCCCGAAGACGTCGTGAACGCCGATCAGGAGGCCCGCGAGCCCCTGGCCCGCCTCGGTGATGCCGAACTCGTGGGCCTGCTTGATGCTGTTGATGGTGTCCGCGCCCGCATTGGCGAGCCCGATGATCTTCGCGCCCGAGGCCTGGGCCTGCAGCAGATAGGAGGAAAAATCGGCGGTCGGAAAGGGATGGCGGATCGCGCCCAGCACCCGCCCGCCGTTCGCCTCGACGATGTGCGAGGCGTCGGCCTCGAGCGAATGGCCGTAGGCGTAATCGACCGTCAGGAAGAACCAGCTGTCGCCGCCCTCTTCCACCACCGCCTTGGCCGTGCCGACGGCGAGCGCGTAAGTGTCGTAGGTCCAATGCAGACCGGAAGCCGAGCAATCCTCGTTGGTGAGCCGCGAGCTCGCCGCCCCGCTGATGAGCACCGGACGGTTCATTTGACGCCCGACCTCCTGAACCGCGAGCGCGACCGAGGAGGTCACGAGATCGACGATCACATCGACGCCGCCGGTCTCGAACCATTGGCGCGCCTTGGTCGCCGCGATATCGGGCTTGTTCTGATGGTTCGCGGAAACGATCTCGATCGGCCGCCCGCCGAGCGTCTTTCCGAACTCCTCGACCGCCATCTCGGCCGCGATCAGCGAACCCCGTCCGTTCGCGTCGGAATAGACGCCGTCCATGTCGGTCAGCACGCCGATCCGCACGACCCCGCCGGAAAGCTGAGCGACGGCCGGAAAGGGCGCCAACATCACGAGCACCGCCCAACAGATAAACCGCAGCCTGCTCATTCTTCTAAGCCCGGCCTCTAAGCCCGGAAACACCTGCCACCTCCGCCCGCCTCTCTGCGACGGGGCCCAAGGCGACGGGCTCTTTATATCAGAGTTCGGCGGTCCTCACGGCGGGCGCGGGCAGAGCGGGGATTGCTGCGGCGCGCGCCCCTTGGCATAGTCGCGGCACCGCTGCATCGCTAACGCTGCCTGAGGCCAAACCGCTTTGCCCACGCCCTCCGATCCAAGCGCCAAACCGGGTTCAATCCAATGACCACGGTGCACATCGTCGGCGCCGGAATGGCGGGGCTTGCCGCCGCGGTCGCATTGATCAAGGCGGGCCGGAAGGTCGTCCTCCATGAAGCCGCGGGGCACGCCGGCGGGCGTTGCCGCTCCTTCCACGACGGCCGGCTCGATCGCTCGATCGATAACGGCAATCATCTCATGCTCGGCGCCAACCGCGCCCTGTTCGACTATCTCGATGATATCGGCGCGCCCGGAGGGCTCGTGGGCCAGGAACGCGCCGCCCTGCCCTTCGTCGACATCCGAAGCGGCGAGCGCTGGACTCTCCGCCCGAACGGCGGGCGGCTTCCCTGGTGGATCATGAGCGCCTCGCGCCGCGTGCCGAAAAGCCGCGCGCGCGACTATCTCGCGGCGCTTCGCCTGGCCTGGGCCTCGCCCGAGGCAACCGTCGTCGATTGTCTCGGCGACGCCCCGGGCCGACTCTATGAACGGCTTTGGAAGCCGCTCACCGACGCCGTGCTCAACACCGACCCCCACGAGGCGGCGGCGAGGCTGCTGTGGCCGGTTGTCTACGCGACCTTCGGTCAAGGCGAGGCGGCCTGCCGCGCCTATGTGGCGCGCGACGGGCTTTCCCCCAACCTGGTCGATCCCGCCCTCGCCTTCATCGCCCGAAACGGCGGCCAGGTCCGTTTCGGTCGGCGCCTGCGCGCGCTCGAGCGCGGCGGCGGCCTCGTGCGATCCCTCGTCTTCACCGACGACGAGGTCCCCCTCAGCGCAGGCGACGCCGCGATCATCGCGGTTCCCTCCTGGAACATGGGCACCTTGCTGCCCGAGCTGGCGCTCCCGGAGGGCACGCGCGCGATCGTCAACGGCCATTATCGGCTCGACCGCCGGGTGACGTTGCCCGAAGGCTCGCGCCTTCTCGGCATGATTGGCGGCACGGCACAATGGCTGTTCGCCCGGGATGACGTCGTCTCGGTGACGGTGAGCGCGGCCGACCGGCTGGTCCAGCAGGCGAACGAGGCGCTCGCCGAAACCCTCTGGGCCGACGTCGCGCGGGCCTTGGATCTTGGCGCCGCGCCCCTGCCGCCCTGGCGCATCGTCAATGAAAAGCGCGCGACCTTCGCCCAGACACCCGCGGCGCTCGCACGCCGGCCGGGGCCCCGAGTCGGGCTCTCGAATGTCTTTCTCGCCGGCGACTGGACCGATACGGGCCTTCCCGCCACGATCGAAGGCGCCGTGCTCTCGGGCCGTCGCGCCGCCCGGAGCGCCCTGGAATCCCACTGAAAATCGGCCATCGAGGCGCCCTGGCGCCGCTCGGGCCCACGAGCGCGCCATTGCAACCAAGCCCGGATCGGCTATCATTCCGACAACCAACGATTCGACTTGGTTTTTTTAAGGAGGGGGGGAGGAACAAGATGAAACATCCACTCGAGTCGCTTTCTTTGACGGTCCTGATGGGCGTCGTCCTTACCTGCGTCATGGTCATCATCATGATCGCGATCTACTGACGCCGCCGCGACAGCGGGCGCGCGCTCACCCTCGAACCCGTCACATAGGAAGCCTCTAAAATGGACTATTTCGATTACACCTGGATCACCTTCATGTTCCGCTGGGGGCATGTCCTGAGCGGTGTGATGTGGATCGGCCTGCTCTGGTATTTCAACTTCGTCCAGATCCCGTCGATGCCCAAGATCCCGGACGAGCAGAAGCCGGCGATCGGCAAGGTGATCGCGCCCGCGGCCCTCTTCTGGTTCCGTTGGGCGGCGCTCGCGACCCTCGCCACGGGCCTCGTGCTCGCCCTGCTCAATGATTATATCGGCCCGGCGTTGATTCTGGGTATCGGTGACGGCGTGCCCAAGCACACCGCCATCGGCATCGGCATGTGGCTCGGCATGATCATGGCCTTCAACGTATGGGGGGTCATCTGGCCCAACCAGAAGAAGGTGCTCGGCATCGTGCAGGTGGACGATGCGGAGAAGAAGAAGGCGGCCCGTACCGCCATGCTGTTCTCGCGCGCGAACACCCTGCTCTCGTTCCCGATGCTCTACGCCATGGTCTCGGCGCAGAACCTCTACTGAGGACGCGCTCCCCGTCGCCACTCAACGGCGCGAAGGGCCCGGTCGAACGAAACGGCCGGGCCTTTTCGCTTTCTTCGCGATGGCTCGCCATTGGGATGGCCCGCCATTGGGATGGCCCGCCAGCGAGGCGGCTCATCATTGCGAGGTGCTCGAGATAGGCGCGATCAGCGCCGCGGCGACGCGGCGATCCTCCGCCAGCAGCACATTGTAGGTACGGCAGGCCGCGCCCGTGTCCATGGGCTCGGCGGTCAGACGAACGCGCTTGAGCGCCTCTAAGAGCGCGTCGGCCAGCATCATCTGCCGCCGTCCGCAGCCCAGCAGAAGCAACTCGACCTTGGGCTCAGCGTCGATCACGGGCGTTAAGCTCTCGATTGTGACGTCTTCCGGGCGCACGATCCCCCAGGCAAGGCTGTGGTCGGGCAGCACGATCACCGATCCCCGGATCACGACCCCGCTGATCCGAAAGCCGCCCTCGCCATAGGATTGGATCACCTGGCGATCGACGGATATCTCGGGCGTGATTTCCAAGACGGGTCCCTAGGAGGGCTTGCCTCTCTTCGGTGTGGTCTCAGCCGGCGGTGCGGGGGTGGACTCGCCCGCGGTCATCCGCTTCGGCTTGAGATAGAGCAGCAGCGGCGTCGCGATGAAGATCGACGAATAGGTGCCGATCACGATCCCCCAAATCATCGCGAAGCTGAAGCCGCGAATCACCTCGCCCCCGAAGATGAAGAGCGAGAGAAGCGCGAGCAGGGTCGTACAGGATGTCATCACGGTGCGCGCGAGCGTGTCGTTGATGCTGCGATCGAGCAGGTCGAGGAGCGACATCGTCTTGTATTTTCGAAGGTTCTCGCGCACCCGGTCGTACACGACCACCGTGTCGTTCATCGAGTAACCGACGATAAGCAGAAGCGCCGCGACAATCGCGAGATTGAATTCGAGCCCCATGACCGCGAACATGCCGATGGTGAGCGTAACGTCGTGAATCAGCGCGATGACGGCGCCGATGCCGAAGGGGAGCTCGAAACGGAGCCAGATATAGACGAGCATCGCCGCGACGGAGAACAGCACGGCAAGCACCCCGGCGCGGATCAGCTCGGAGCCCACCTTGGGGCCGACGAACTCGACTCGCCGATAGTCGATGCCCGGCCCGATTTCGGTGCCGAGCGCCTCCTTGACGAGAGCCACGGCACGGTTCTGCTCCTCGGCCCCGCCGGGCTGGCGCTCGACCCGGATGAGAATGTCGTCGGGTGCACCGAACTCCTGAAGCTGCACCTCGCCCAAGCCCAGACCCCCGAGCGCACTGCGCATGCGCGAAAGATCGGCTTCGCCCGGGGTCTTCACCTCGATCATGATTCCGCCCGCGAAATCGATCCCGAAATTGAGCCCGTTGGTGAAATACACTCCGATCGAGGCGAGCACGAGCAGCGCCGAGAAGATGAAATAGATCCGGCGGCGGCGCACGAACGGGATGTTCGTCTTGTCGGGGATGAGTCGGAAATGCCACATGGCGCGTCGTCCTAGAGCGGCAGCGCCTTGGGCCGACGCCGGCGAAGCCAGACGACGCTCAAGAGCCGTGTCACCATCATCGCGGTGAACATGGAGGTCATGATACCGATGCCGAGCGTGACCGCGAAGCCCTTCACCGGCCCAGATCCGAAATAGAAGAGCATGCCGGCCGCGATCAAGGTCGTGACATTGGCGTCGATGATCGTCGTGAGCGCGCGCCGGTAGCCGGCGTCCATGGCCGCCACCGGCGTCTTTCCGCCACGGGCCTCCTCGCGTATTCGTTCGAAGATCAGCACGTTGGCATCGACCGCCATGCCGAGGGTGAGCACGATGCCCGCAATGCCCGGGAGCGTGAGCGTCGCCTGGAGAAGCGACAAGAGGCCGAGGATGATGACGAGATTGAGGACGAGCGAAACCGCCGAGAAGATCCCGAACAGCCCGTAATAGAGCGCCATGAAAAAGATCACGGCGAACAGGCCGATGGCGGCCGCGATCCCGCCGGCACGGATCGAGTCGGCCCCGAGATCGGGTCCAACGGTGCGCTCTTCGAGAATCGTGAGCGGCGCGGGCAGCGCGCCGGCGCGCAACAGGAGGGCGAGGTCGATGGTCTCCTGCAGCGTGAACCGCCCGGAGATGACGCCCGAGCCGCCCAGGATCGGCTCACGGATCACGGGCGCGCTGATCACCTTGCCATCGAGCACGATGGCCAGCCTCTGGCCGACGTTCTCTCGGGTCACCTCGCCGAATTTCCGGGTGCCGATGGAATCGAAGCGGAAGCTCACCACCGGTTGGTTGTCCTGGAAGCTTGACTGAGCGCTCACCAGA
Source organism: Pseudomonadota bacterium (assembly GCA_027296525.1). Lineage (GTDB taxonomy): Bacteria > Pseudomonadota > Alphaproteobacteria > UBA828 > JAPUJA01 > JAPUJA01. The sequence goes on from JAPUJA010000127.1 coordinate 8,329, forward strand.
GTGTCGCCGCCGACCACCACGCGCTTGCGCACGACATAAGGGATCGGCTCGCCGGAAGCGTCGGTTTCCTGGTCGGACATCAACAGGACCGACCCCGGCGGGACGCGGCCCGCGAGCGCGTTGGCGACCAAGGTCGTCTCGTCGATCAGGTGGAAGGTCATCTTGGCCGTCTTGCCGAGCAGCGCCTTGATCCGGTCGGGATCGTCGATGCCCGGCAGCTGAACGAGAATTCGGTCTTCGCCTTGCCGTTGGATCGTGGGTTCGCGCACGCCGGTTTCATCGATGCGCCGACGCACGATCTCGATCGACTGATCGACCGCCAACCTGCGGCGCACCGCGATCGCGCTCTCGGTAAAGCTCAGGGTAAATTCACCTTCCCCGCTCGCATCGACCGCGAGGTCGGGGTCGAGCGCCTCCACCAGTTCGCGGGCGATCTCGACATTGGCGGGATTGACCAGCCGGAAGCTGACCCCACCCGCCCGGATGCCGAGATTGGAATAACCAATCCGCTCCTTACGGAGCGCGATGCGAGTCTCGTCGACGAGTCCTTGAAGGCGCTCGCGGAGAAGCGCCTGGAAATCAACCTCGAGGAGGAGATGCGAGCCGCCCTGGAGATCGAGCCCGAGATTGACCTGCCGGCCGGAAAACCATCCGGGAGAGGCCTGGTCGTCCCGCGTGAAGAGATTCGGCAGCGCGAATACGATCCCCAGAACACAGACCGCGGCGATAAAGGCGATTTTCCATTTCGGAAAATGCAGCATCGAGAGGAGTTAGTCCTTGCCCCTGCCCTCGTCTTCGGGCCGCTCGGCCTCTTCTTCTTCCTCCTCCTCCTCGAAATCCTCGTCCTCGCCGATCGGGGCCGGACGGCGGATGACATCGGAGATGGCGCTGCGCATGACCTTCACGCGCACGTCGGGCGCAATTTCGACGAGCAGATTGTCCTCGCGATCGATCCTCATGACGTTCCCCACGATCCCTCCGCCGGTCACGATCTGGTCGCCGCGACGGACGTTCGTCAACATCTCGCGGTGGTGTTTTGACTTCTTCTGCTGAGGCCGAATAATCAGGAAGTAGAACACGCCGAAAAGAAGAACGAGCGGCAGAATCGTCGTGAGCATGCCCGCGCCGCCGTCGGCCCCTTCCACGCCGCCGGTCTGCATGGGGCATGCCGTCAAGCCGACGAGCATCAGGCCCAGCACCGCTAATGTTATGGAAAGTCGCATCCCCGTCTCCTCGGTGAGAAATCCGTCCCCGGCCTGGCAAATCCGCCCCGAAACGCCGCCGTTCGTCGAAGGCCCTGCGGATCGGCCGCCGAGGCGCACTATAAGGCGGCACCCGCTTTTCGCAAGTAGCCAAGGGGCACCCCCCCCCCAACGGGCCTCAACCGATTGACGGGAAAGGCCGATATGCTACCGTCGGAAGCGCAGATTTCCGCCGCTCTTCGATGATGTTCGCCCATGGCCGATCGGGACCTCGAAGCACTCTTGCAGCGTATCGCGGACGCGCTCGACAGGCTCGCCCCGCCCGCCGCCGACGCGGCGGACCTGGACGGGGCGGAGGCCTTCGTCTGGCATGCCGAGGGCGAGCGGCTCGAGCCCATCGGAGCGGTCAACCGCCTCGATCTCAGTCTGCTCAAAGGGATCGATCGGGTTCGGGACATCCTGCTCGACAACACCCGGCGCTTCGCCGCTGGTCTGCCCGCGAACAACGCGCTGCTCTGGGGCGCGCGCGGCATGGGCAAGAGCTCGCTGGTCAAGGCGATCCACGAGGCCATCAACCGAGAGACCGGCCATCGGATCGGCTTGATCGAGATACACCGCGAGGACGTCGCCTCCCTGCCCTCGCTTCTCGCGCGTCTCCGTCCCCTCGAACGGCGCTTCATCCTGTTCTGCGACGATCTCTCCTTCGATGCCGGGGACGCCACCTTCAAGTCGCTCAAGGCGGTTCTCGAAGGTGGTATCGAAGGCCGCCCCGTCAACGTCCTGTTCTACGCCACCTCGAACCGGCGCCACCTCATGCCGCGCGACATGCTCGAGAGTGAGCGATCGACGGCGATCCACCCTTCGGAAGCGGTGGAAGAGAAGGTTTCGCTCTCGGATCGCTTCGGGCTATGGCTCGGCTTTCACAGCTGTGACCAGGAAATCTATCTCGAGATCGTCGCAGGTTATGCGGCCTGGTATGGACTCGAGGTCGAACCGGCTGAAATGCGCGCCCAAGCCATCGAGTGGGCGATGACCCGCGGGGCGCGCTCGGGCCGCGTCGCCTGGCAGTTCATCCAGGATCTCGCGGGCCGCCTCGACAAGCGCATCTGATCAACGGCCCGCGAGCTGGATCAACGGATCGACCGACACGCCGTCACGGCGCAGCTCGAAATGAAGCTGCGGCGTCGCGACCCCGCCGGTGCTGCCGGAGAGCGCCACGACCTGGCCACGCCGAACTTTCTCTCCCTGGCCGACCAAGAGGGCATCGTTGTGGGCGTAGGCGCTTACCCAGCCGCCCTCATGACGGATCAAGATGAGGTTGCCGTAACCCCGAAGCTCGTTGCCGACATAGGCGATGACGCCGTCCCGCGTGGCGCGCACCGGCGCGCCGCGTGGCAGCGCGATGTTGATGCCGTCATTATGGAGGTTGCCGGGCTTCGGGCCGTAACCCGAGATCACCGTGCCCTCGGCAGGCCACATGAAGCCGTCGCCCGGCGGCGGTGGCGGCAGGTCGGGGAGAGCGGGGATTTCTTCCGGCGAGAGCATCGGCTTCGAGGGGATGCCGGTGTCGGAAATGCCGGGCGCCTCCAATTCGGCCTCGACGATTTCGCTCGGAACCGGCTCGCGCGTGCGGCCCGGAAGCCGCAAATCTTCCCCGGTCTTCAGCGTGTAAGGCGGCGCGATGCCGTTGAGGCGCACGAGGGTGCTCATGTCGATGCCATAACGCCGCGAGATGCCGTAGACGGTATCGCCCGCCACGACCCGGTGATAGCGCCGCTCGGGCAGAAAGAGCACTTGGCCGACGAGCAGCGTGTAAGGCGGCGCCAGACCGTTCGCGTCGATCAGATCACGAAGCGGCACCTCGGCTCGGCGCGCAATGGCGTGGAGCGTATCGCCCTCTTTCACCACGACACGGCCATCGGCGATCGTCTCACCACCCGCCGCCTCGGCCGCGATCTCCGGCTTGAGCTCCGGCTTGAGCTCCGGCCGGGGATACTCCTGCTCCGAGGGCAGCGGCTCGGGGCGATCCCGGGAAGCCCACTTGGGATAGCCGCAGGACGTAACGGTGAACGCCAGGAGCGCGAAGGCCAAGAGCGCGAGCCATCGCGTTTCGCCCTTCCAAGCCGCCGGCCCGGCGTGAGCCTGTTCTTTTCCTTCTCCAACGCCCAAGGGCTTACATCCTCTGCGCCGTCCTCTTCTGCTCCGTGACGAGAGGAACGAAGCGAACGGGCATCAGCGATTCCGT
>JAPUJA010000128.1 GCA_027296525.1 Pseudomonadota bacterium
AGCCGTTAGCGACGGCATGGTACATGTACCGGAGCACGGCGAGCACCGTGCTGGACCCGTTGTTCAAGCCGATCGAGCTCGAGGTCAACGTGGAGGCGCGAACCGCGCGCCTGGTCGTGCCCGATGTCATCGAATCGACGGGCGAACCGATTCGGAGCCCGGCGACCGGAGACATTCACCGCGCGCGCATCGATCTCCCTTACGGGATCGAGTTTTCCCAGGCCGAGGTCGGCAGCGGGACGACCAAGGCGACGGGGGCCATGAAGCTCGACCATAAGGATCGCTACGGCCAGTTCGCCTATCTTCACACCACCGGGAAGGGACTGGTCCGCTAGAGCCGTTTCAAAGTGATCGGAAACGGCTCCCGGCCGCGATGGCACCGAAGGAGCTTCACCACGATTGGTTGCGCTAAGTCTCCGGTAGTGTCGGAAATTCTCCCGATTCGAACAGCTTGAAGACGGTGCCGGCACACTCTTCCGTCGCAAAATAGCCCGAGCGAGCCGGACCGAGGGACGATTCGGCCAGAAGACCGCAGCCCCTCTCTTCAAACGTGCGCCGGCACTCCTCGTAAGACAACTGAGACGCATCGACGCCCACGTGATGCACCCCGGGGCCTCGCCGATCGAGGAAATCGCGGAATATCGAGGACGTCCGGCCGGGCTCGATGATCTCCCAGACGAACGAACCCGTCCGGGCAACCGCATGGCGAGCCCGCGCCGTCCGGGGAGGGCCTTCGAGCGCCTCGCCCTCGTAAATCGCCCACGGTCCGATGCCGAGCTCGTCCGCGTACAGCCGAACCGCTTCATCGAGATCATCGGTGACGATGCCTATCGACAGGGTCCTGTCGAGGAAGCCGTTCGAGAGCGAGCGAACTCTGCCTTCGGCTTCCCCGCTCCTGAGCGGGTAACGGTAGAGCGGCTCCGGAAGCGTCGCGTCCGGGTTCTCGACGAGTTCGAGGACGAGGTGAGTCGTGCTGCGCGAGCCGAAGTAACAGTAATGCCCGTGCCAGTGACCCTCTTGCGCGACGGGATAGCCGCGCTCTTTAAAGAGCTCGATGCACCGGGCGTGGGAAGAACGGCCATGGGAAAAGGCGACATGGTGGACGCCCGAACCGCAGTGCCGGAGAAAGTCCGCATAGATCGTCGGTCCTTGCTGCGGTTCGAGGAGCGCCCAGCCCATCGAACCCATCGAACCGAAGGCGACACGCATGGCGTAGTCGCAAGCCACGCCCCCGACCTTCATGTCGCGGTTAAGCGGCGGTGCGAAGTCGAACACCTCCCAAGGGCCGATCCCGAGGGCATCGGCGTAGCGCCGCACCGTCTCGCCGACGTCGGGTGTCACGACGCAAATGAGATTGACGTCGTCGAGAAAGCTGTTCGTTAATCTGGTCATCGCTTCGGGTTCATCACAGCATGACGCCAGCCCGACAGAAGCCCGGGTTATTTCACCTCGACCTCGAGCTCCGTCACCTTCCCGCCGGCATTGATCTCCCAGCCCTTCGGCGTGATGTCGAACGGGCAAGACGAGACGACGCAGATCACATCGATGAGCGCCTCGAGCTCGACATAGGCGCCCGGCTTTACGATGTTCTCGGGCGCCACGAGCCGGCCATCGGGATCGACGTTCGTGTTGGTGAAGAAGTTGACCGGCTGCGGGATGACGATGATCTCATGGCCTTCACGACGCATGGCGGTCATGAGGTTGTCCGAGCAGCTTGGATGGGGGCCCTCATGGCCGAAAAATTCGTAGCGAAACTGATCGCAGGCCGGGAGCAGCATATCGTGCACGCCCTCGGCCCCGTCTTCGCACATCGTCATCATCGGCCGGCGAAAGCGCGACAGGAAGAGATCGCCCGGACGCGGCGTGATCGAGCAGCTGGCGATCCATGTGTGAGGCGGCGAGAGCCACTCCGCGGTGCTGTGGGCGTTGTAGGCGAAGAAGTCCGCCGCCTGATGCCCCTTCGGCGTGGTGATCCGAATGTGCCGCCCTCTCGGGACGTGGAAGGCCCGGCCCTCCTTCGGCGGCACGATGGTCTTTTCCGGTGACGGCATATTCTCGATCCCCCCTTTACGCGTTACGCGCATTCCGCCTCTGCCCTCGGTCGCGGAGGCGTTGCCAGATCGACGAGCTTGCGACTCCTCAAGCCGAAATTCAACCCGGCCCAATGCTCACACCTTCACGATATTAATCGGTTCCGAGCCCACATGACCAGCCGGACGGCATCGAGATCGTTTCAGGTGTTCTCCTGAGAAGCCTCGGTTATGCGCTATGATCGTGCCGCTTCGCCCAGCAACGGAGGTAGCGATGAGTGCCTATGTGATCGTCCATGCGAAAATCAAGGATGCCACGAAAATGAAGGCGTATGCCCAAGCTTCCGAAGCGACACTCGCGCCCTTTGGAGGGCAGTTCGTCTTCCGGGGAGATGTCGCAGAGGTGCTGGCGGGTGCGCACGACTATCAACGGGCCGCGGTCTTGCGTTTCCCCGACCAGGCCGCCGTGAAGGGCTGGTACGACTCACCGGCGTATCAAGCCTTGATCGTGGAACGTGACCAGGCCGCCGATTTCGTGTTCGTCGCCTATGACGAACTGTAGGCCGGGCAAAACGCTACATCGCTGGGCTGGAGCGGTTGCTCATCTGCATCGTCGTTAAGGCGTATAGAGCCCGGGCCTAAGCCTCATCGTGAAGTCGAAGACTCACGCCGTCCCTGGGTCTGTACCGCTCTCGATATTCGTCTGTCGGGGAGTGACCGCGCTCGAGGGCACGCGTGGCGGAGGAACGCGGATAAAGAAAATGGCGCACTCGGCGGGATTCGAACCCACGACCTCTGCCTCCGGAGGGCAGCGCTCTATCCAGCTGAGCTACGAGTGCGCGCGATCAAGATATCCCGAGCGCGAAGCCCGGGTCAAAGCCCGATCCTGAGAGGCCCTGCCCTCACGCCTCGCCCGGCGGCGCCTCGCCGGGGGGCGCCTCGCCCGGGGGCGCCTCGCCCGCAGGCGCGTGGGATCCCTTGGTGAGCTCGCGGAAGATGTCCTCGAGGTCGGATTCCTTGGTGGACAAGTCGGCGACCGAGAGCCCGGCCGCGCGCACGGCCCCGAGGATCTCGTCGATGCGCGTCTCGCGCCGGCGGTAGCGCACGACGAGCCGCTTCGGTCCGGCGAGCTCCACCGGGAAGCGCCCGAGCGCCGGGGGGATGCCGTCGAGCTCCTGCTCGAGGAGGATGACGAGCTCCTTGTGATCCAGGCGCTCGACCAGGGCGCGCGTGCGCTCGCAGACGATCAGCCGGCCGTGGTCGATGATCGCGATCCACTCGCAGAGCTGCTCGGCCTCGTCGATATAGTGGGTGGTGAGCAGGATCGTCACCCCTTGGGCGTTGAGCCGGCGCATATGGTTCCAGAGCTGCTCGCGAAGCTCGACATCGACGCCCGCGGTCGGCTCGTCGAGCACCACCACCGGCGGGCTGTGGACGAGCGCCTTGGCGATCAGCAGGCGACGACGCATGCCGCCCGAGAGGCGCCGGGCGTTGATCTCCGCCTGGGCGGAGAGGCCCACGGCGTCGAGGATCTCGTCGGTCCGCCGCTCGTCCCTGGGCACGCCGTAATAGCCGGCATGGATGGCGAGCGCCTCGCGCGGCGTGAAAAACGGGTCGATGATGAGCTCCTGGGGCACGACCCCGATCGCGGCCCGGGCGCCGCGCGGGTCCCGGTCGACGTCGATATCCCAGATGGCGAGCTTGCCCTCGGTCTTGATGACGAGCCCTGCGAGGATGTTGATGAAGGTCGATTTGCCCGCGCCGTTGGGCCCGAGGAGA
>JAPUJA010000129.1 GCA_027296525.1 Pseudomonadota bacterium
GGCCAGGCCGACATCATCGGCGCGGCGCGGCCCTCGATCGCCGATCCGTTTTTGCCCAAGAAGATCGAAGAGGGCCGCAACGAGGACATCCGTGAATGCATCGGCTGCAACATCTGCATCTCGCGCTGGGAGCGGGGCGCGGTCATGATCTGTACCCAGAATCCGTGCGCGAACGAGGAGTATCGACGCGGCTGGCACCCGGAGAAATTCGACAAGACCAGAGACCCCTGTTCGGTTCTGGTGGTGGGCGCCGGGCCGGCCGGGACGGAGTGCGCCCGGGTCCTGGGCGAGCGGGGCTACGAGGTCCATCTCTGCGAGGCGGAGAAGGAGATCGGCGGCCATGTGCGCGACGTGATGCGCTATCCGGGCCTGGCCGAATGGGGCCGCGTCATCACCTATCGTCAGACCCAGCTCGACAAGCTCAATAACGTCGAGGTCCACACCGGGGTGGGGCATATGAGCGCCGAGGATATTCTTGGCTACGGCGCCGATAAGGTGGTCCTCGCCACGGGCGCCCATTGGGTGGAGAACGGCTTTTCCGGCAACAGCATGGGCCCGATCGCGGGGGCCGACGCCTCGCACCCTCAGTTCGCGACGCCCGAGCAGGTGATGGCGGGCAAGGAGATCGGCGAACGCGTCATCGTGCTCGATGCCGACGGCTTCATCACCGGGCTCGCCATGGCCGAGCTCATGGCCGATCGGGGAAAGAAGGTCTCGATCGTCACCCAACATCACGGGGTCGCGCCCTATCTTCACAACACCGGCGAGGCACCGAACATCCACCGCATGATGCACGAGAAGGGCATCCACGAGCACACGCTTCATTGGGTCGAGGAGGTGAAGGTGGGCAACACGGTAAAGGTGATCGCCTATTACGCCTATCGCGACGGCTGCAAGCGCGCGAGCGCGCCCAGCAAGGGCAAGCCGGCGCGCCGCGCCGGGACCGAAGTGAACGTGCTCGAATGCGATTCGGTAATCCTCTGCACGGCGCGCGCGGCCAACAACGGGCTCTATAAGGAGCTGAAGGCGCGCAGGGCGGATTGGACGGGCGAGGGGCTTCAGGCGGTCTACCGCACGGGCGATTGCTATGCGCCGAGGCTCATCCCCGAGACGATCTTCGACGCCCACCGGCTCGGGCGCGAGTTCGAATCACGCAATCCTCAACAACCGCTGCCCTTTATTCGCGAACGTCAAATCTGGGGCGCGGAGACGTACCCGAAGCTTCATGGCTGAGGGGCAGGCACAAAACCGCTTCGCCTTCATCTCAGGCCCGGATCGCATCGCCCAGGCCATCGGGCGGCTGGGCGCCGAGCGGGGGACGGCGGTCCCGATCCTGGACGGGGCGGCGTGCCGTCGGCTGATCGAGGCCTCGAAGCCGCTCGCCTTCCGGCCCGCGAAGCCGGTGGTGGGCGAGGGCGAGCGTATCGTTCGTCAGGACTTCACCATCTGCATGGAGGTCCCGAAGGCGAGCCTTCTCGGGCGCCTTGCCGAGTCCTTTGGGGCCCTCTGCGAAGAGGCGCTGGACCGGCTCGACCCCTCGCCGATCGAGCGTCCGTTCCGCTTCAACGACCGCGTGCTCCAGTGGTACGAGCCGGGATCGCAGGGGATCAGCTCCCACCGAGACCATATCCGCTATGTGGGTCTCGCCGCGCTCGTGGTGTTGACGGGTCGGGCGCGCTTCTGTGTGTGCGACGATCGCGACGGCGCGGGCGCGCGCGAGATCCGGGCCGGGCCGGGCGACGTCATCCTGCTGCGCGGCCCCGGCTATGGCGGCCGGCGCGCGCGGCCGTTTCATTTTTTGAGTGACATCACCGAGCGTCGCTTGAGCTTCGGCCTGCGTCACGATCTCCAGAAGAACGCAAACGGCTGAGCGACATCGAAATCGCCGTTGCGAACACCGATCTGTGGTTCCTGCTGTCTAACGGTGGCGCCATGACCGGGACGCCGAGATGAGCGAGACCGGCGCCCGCTTCGAAATCAGATTCACGCGCTTTCTGGAATAAGCCGGGCAAGGCGCTTGGGGCGCTCCCGGATTTCGCGATGGATCAGGAAGAGCTCGCTCGGCTCTATCGGGTGATGGTGCGCGCGCATCTTTGACGCCAAGGCGATCGCGCTTCAGCGGACGGGACGCCTCGGCGCCTACGCCTCTTCGCTCGGCCAGGAGGCGGTGAGCGTCGGCCTCGTCGGCGCGATGGCGAAGGAGGATGTTCTGCTCCCGACCTATCGCGAACATGGCGGCATGCTGCTGCGCGGGGTGACGCTGCTCGAACTCCTGCTCTGTTGGGGCGGTGACGAGCGGGGCAGCGCGTTCGCCGGGCCATGGGCTATCGCCGGTGATGCAAATCTCAGGGCGAGCGCAGGGGCAAGCCCGTGATTTCGGCGTCATACACCCTTCGATTCACCGAGTCTTAATCGTCATTCGGTTTAATCCGGTGCAAGCAAGGATCGATAGCGGGACTCAGGTAGAAGCCCAATGCAAGGCGCCTTTGCGCGAGGGCGGGTCCGTCGAGAAACGGCGGCCTTCGCGGCTGTTCAGAAATGGCTTGGACGTGGGCTCGCGCTTCTGGCGTTGGGGCTCGTTCCGCTTGCCCCGGCCTCGGCTGAAACGCTCGAGGTCTCCGTGGCGAACAGCCTGTTCGGCGGCCATCCGCTGGTGTCGCTGAGGCCCGAGCTTCTGCCCAAATGGGCGGACGTTCTCGAGCGCTATTCCGTCGAGCAGCGGCGCGCGGCCGAGGACTGCAGGGTGGCCGCCCAATGCGACGTTCAGCTCTGGTTCGACATCCTGGCGGGCTTGCGGAGCAAGGAGCTTCGCGAGCAGGTCGAGGCGGTCAACCGCTATGTCAACGAGGCGCCCTATGTTCCCGATGATGTGAACTATCGCCGGCTCGACTACTGGGCGACGCCTTGGGAGCTCTTCCGCCGGGGCGGTGATTGCGAGGATTATGCCCTGGCCAAGTTCTTCGCCCTTCGCGCCCTGGGCCTGAGCGGCGGGAAGATGCGCCTGATGATCGTGCAAGACCTCGAGCTCGGCCGGCCGCACGCCGTCCTCGCGGTCAATGTCGATGGCGAGATCCTGGTTCTCGACAACCAGACCGCCGCGATCATCCCGGCCCGCGATCTCAATCGATACGCCTCCATCTACTCGGTCAACGAGCACTACTGGTGGCTTCACGCCTCCTAGGGTCTGGACTCAATTAGGCATAACCCATTGAGTTGATTCATTGATGGTGCGCTGCCTGCCAAACCAGAATCGTTTGGTTTCAATGAGCAAACGTTAATTGAGTACGGACCCTAGGGGCTCATGCCTCCTGGGGGCTTAGGCTTCCTGGGGGCTTAGACCGCCCGCCCTATGGGAGCTGTCCGGAAGGCACCCCGGAGTCGTTTGGAGCCCGGCCCGCCGCGTCCCCGGCCCGTCGCGTTCCCGGCCCGGGGTCGGTGTCCGGAGGCAAGATATGTGTCCGCCGGCCGCCCTCTTCGCCGCTTGGGCGCCGATCGCCGGGTGGTTGGGAGCC
>JAPUJA010000013.1 GCA_027296525.1 Pseudomonadota bacterium
TGCCGTCGGAGGCCCTTTACCGGGCGTGCGATGTCCGAGCGTTTTCCTTCGAAACCACCGCCGAGCTCGAGGATCTGACCGGGATTCTCGGCCAGGAGCGGGCGGTCGAGGCCATTCAATTCGGCATCGGCCTGGGCCGCGACGGCTACAACCTCTTCGTTCTGGGCGCACCGGGAACCGGCCGGCACACGCTCGTCCGCGACTTTCTCGAGAAGAAAGGCTCACAAGCGCCGGCGCCGCCCGATTGGTGCTACGTCAACAATTTCGAGGATCCGAACAAGCCGAACGCGCTCGAACTCCCCGCCGGGCGGGCCGGCAAGCTGCGCGAGGATGTCGCGAAGCTGCTCGAGGAGTTGCACACGGCGATCCCCGCCGCGTTCGAGAGCGAAGACTATCGCACGCGCCGCCAAGCCGTTGAGGAAGAGTTCAAGGAATATCAGGGCCGGATGCTCGGCGAGATTCAAAGCCGCGCGCAGGAACAGGGAATCGCCCTCGTCCGCACGCCGGTGGGCTTCGCCTTCGCGCCCGTGCGCGAGGGCGAGGTGATCAATCCGGATGACTTCCAGCGCCTTCCCGAGGACGAGCGCCAGCGCGTCCAAGAGATCATTCAGGGACTCGAGAAAGAACTACGGAGCGCCATGCAAGGCGTGCCGAAGCTCGTGCGCGAGGTCCGCGAGAGGGTTCGGACCCTCGATCGCGAAACCACCATGTTCGCCGTGGGGAGCCTGATCGACGATGTCATCGCCGCCTATGAGGATTTCGATAAGGTCGCCGCGCACTTGAGATCGATGCAAGCCGACATCGTCGAGAACGTCGAGCTTTTTCTCGGCCCTGGTGACCAGGGGCCTCCGAGTCTTACGGGCCGCCGCGCGGCCGATTCACCGGCGGTGCGCCGTTACACGGTGAATGTCGTGGTCGATCACAATGACTCAAACGGCGCACCGGTCGTCTTTGAAGATCATCCCACCTATCAAAATCTTGTCGGGCGGATCGAGCATCGCGCGGAAATGGGCGCACTGGTCACCGACTTCAGCCTCATCAAATCGGGCGCCCTGCACCGCGCCAACGGCGGCTTTCTCGTGCTCGATGCGCGCAAGCTGCTCGCTCAGCCGTTCGCCTGGGGAGGGTTGAAGCAGGCCCTCACGGCGAACCAGATACGCATCGAATCCTTGGGTCAGGCGTTCAGCCTGGTCAGCACCGTTTCGCTCGAGCCCGAGCCCATTCCGCTCGGCGTCAAGGTCGTCCTGATCGGTGAGCGCATGCTCTACTATCTCCTCCAGGCCCACGACCCCGAGTTCAGCAACCTGTTCAAAGTGGCCGCGGACTTCGAGGATCAGACCGAGCGCTCCGAGGTGAACGACCAGCTTTTCGCCCGGCTGATCGCGACCTTGAGCCGGCGCGAGGAGTTGCGTGCGCTGGACCGGAGCGCCGTCGCTCGGCTGATCGAGCAGAGCGCGCGGGCCGCGGCGGACACGGAAAAACTCTCGATGCGGATTCGAAGCACGGCGGACCTCGTCCGAGAGGCCGACTACTGGGCGGCGCAAACGGGAAAAGAGGTGATCGGCGTTGGGGAGGTCCAGCGGGCGATCGACGGCAAAATCCGCCGTTCCAACCGCATCGAGGAACGGATGCGCGAGGAGATTCTGCGCGATACGATTCTGATCGATACCGACGGTGAGAAAGTCGGTCAAATCAACGGCCTCTCCGTGATCCAAGTCGGCGGCTACGCTTTTGGCCGGCCGAGCCGCATCACGGCTCGACTGCGTATGGGCGCGGGAAAGGTGCTCGACATCGAGCGCGAGGTGGACCTTGGGGGTCCGCTGCATTCCAAAGGGGTTCTGATCCTTTCGAGTTTCCTGGGCGCGCGCTACGCGAGCGACCACCCTCTCGCGTTGGCGGCGAGCCTGGTCTTCGAACAATCCTATGGTGGCGTCGAAGGCGACAGCGCATCCTCCGCCGAACTTTACGCCCTGCTCTCGGCACTCGCCCGGGCGCCGATCAAACAGTCCTTGGCCGTCACCGGTTCAGTCAATCAGCACGGTGAGATCCAGGCGATCGGCGGCGTAAACGAGAAGATCGAAGGTTTCTTCGATGTCTGCGAGGCGCGCGGCCTGACCGGTTACCAGGGCGTTCTCATTCCCGCATCGAACGTCAAGCATCTCATGTTACGGCGCGACGTCGTCGAGGCCGCCGAGGCCGGAAGATTCCAGATTTATCCCGTCGAGACCGTCGACCAGGGAATCGAAATCCTGACCGACGTGCCGGCGGGCGGGCGTGACGCCGAGGGCGCGTTCCCCGAGAAGACGATCAACCGGCGCGTCGAGCGTCGCCTCATCGAATTTGCCGAAAAGCGGCGGCGCTTCGCGGGCGCGGGCGCTCAAAACAAGAATAACGACGAAAAACCATGACCCGGGCATTTACCGAGCGACGCATCCGACGCATCGTCGTGGCCTTGGGGGCGGAGAAAGGACAGACGCCCGTGCTCGAGGCGGTGGCCGAAATCGCCGCCACGATGGAGGCCGAGATCACCGGGCTCTTCATCGAAGACACCAACCTCCTGCGTCTCGCCGAGTTGCCTTTCGCGCGCGAGTTTTCCTGGTCGCGCCGGGCGGAACGGGATTTGCGCGCGGCCGACATCGAACATGAGCTGCGCGCGCAGGCGACAGCGGCACGGCGCGCCCTGGAGACGATCGCGAAACGGGAGGGGGTCGCCTGGTCGTTCCGCGTCGCGCGCGGGCACATGCCCTCGGAGCTGCTCAAGGCCGCGATGGAAGCCGATCTCATGGCGCTCGGCGCGGCCCAGCGCTCGTTCATGGGCCGGAGCGACATTCGCGGCTTTGCCGAAGGCGTCACCGGCCAGATCCAGGGCCGTGGCCGAGCCGGCGAGGCCACGAAACCTGCGGGGCCCGTCACCGTCGTGTTCGATCGTCTGGCGGCCTCGATGCGCGCGCTCGAGGTTGGGGCGCGCCTCGCCCAGGCCAATCGGTGCGCGCTTCGCGTCCTGATCGTGGTGGGCACGCATAAGAGCGCCGATGAGCTCAGCGCGCGCGCGCGCGAACGGCTCGGCCATCAGCGGGCGGGCTTCAAGACGTTGATCCGTCCCCAGATCGCCGATCTGCTCGAAGCCGCGCGCGACGAATCGGCCCGCGCCCTGGTGCTCCATGCCGGCAAGCCCATCCTCGAGCAGCGCGCGATCGAAGCGCTCCTTGATGAGCTGAGCTGCCCCGTCCTGCTCGTGCGCTGAACGGCGCGCGTATTCGTCCCGCCTCAGTAGGCAATCGGAATCGGATCGAGGCTTCGCCAGAGATACCAGGTGGCGACCGAACGCCACGGCCGCCAGGGCTCGGCGAGTGCCGACATCTCGGCGGGCTCGAGCGCCTCGCCATCGCCGTAATGGCGCGCGAGCGCCCGTTGCAGGCCGATATCGCCGAGCGGCAAGACATCGGGGCGCAGCAGGTGGAAGATGAGGAACATTTCGGCGGTCCATCGTCCGACACCCTTCACCTTCGTGAGCTCGGCGATCACAGCCTCGTCGTCCTGCGCGCGCCAGCCCGCTGGATCGAGCGCGCCCTCGAGGAAGCCTTCCGCTAGGCCCTTGCAGTAGCCCGCCTTGCCGCGCGACAGCCCGCAAGCCCGGAGCTTTTGCACGCTGCTGCCCGCCACCGTCTCGGGGCTCATGGGGCCGACGCGCTCCTCCAGACGGCCCCAAACGGCGGCCGCCGCCTTGACCGAAATCTGCTGGCCCACGATCGCGCGCGCGAGCGTGACGAAGGGATCGCCGCGCGGCTCGAGAGACTCACCCCGGAAGGCGTCGATGACCTCGCCCAGGACGGGATCCGCCCGGCGCAACGCCCGCTTGGCCCGCGACCAATAGGGAGGCAGGGCGGTTTTCGCCGGGTGCGGCGCGCGCGTTTCTTTGAGACGGGGCCCCATGAGAGGTCGTCTTTAACCACGACGGCGACTCTTTTCAAGGCGGCTCCGAGGCCTCGGGGATCGCGCCGATCAGCCCTCGAGCCAAAGGAACAGCGCGGAGTCGGCCACGAAGGCCGCGCCGATCCTTCCCGCATAGACGGAAAGCAGGTTTTCGCCCGCAAGCTTCGGCCCATGACCGAACGCCCAGCGGTAATCATCGAGCACGATCCATCCCCCGGGCATGACGAGCGGCGCCCAGAGCGCGATGTCGTCGGCGACGCTGGCGTGATCGTGATTGCCGTCGATATGAAGAAAGGCGATTTGGCCGGCATAGCGGGTGCGGCCGAAGGTCTCGCTCCTCACGTCGTGTTTTTCCGTATAGACCGCGACCGCCTCTTGCGAGGTCGAGCGCAGGAAATTGATCCAGCGCCCATCGAAGTCGGCGAGGTTGATCTGGAAGATCTCGAACGCGGCATCGAAGTCCATTCGATCCGCGAAAGCGTTCACCTTGCCGCCCTCATCGTGCTGATGCCGGGTCTCGGCCGACCACGGATCGATGCAAAGCACCGGCCCGATCGCGAAACGGCGCGCGAGCCAGGTGAGCACGAACGCGGACTTGCCCCAGAGCGAGCCGATCTCGACGAGATCACCGGGCGGGCAGCGGCGCAGCACCTCGCAGATGGTCCAAATCTTTTCGTTGTCGCATTGGCCCGGGAGCGTGCGAGCGTGATTGAAGAGCGCGTAGCGCTCGATCCGCCCGAGTTCCTCTGTCCGTGGCGGCGGTCCCGCGACATCCCAGGGCCCATCGGTCAGCGCGTCAACCGCTCGCGTCAGACGACGGTAGGTCTCGGGCACATCGAGCAGCGATTCGTGCACCAGCCGGACCCCTGGGGCGATCTCGGCGAGCCGCCTTTCCAGATAATCTCCGATCATCGGATGGGGTGTGAAGATCTCGCCGATCTTCTTGCCCTCGACCGCGTCGCGCAGCGCGCCCTCGAAGGCGGGCTCGGTCACGAGCGGCAACCGGACCCAGTCGGTGTAATTCGCCCGGGCGGGATCGTAGGCCAGGGAGGAGGCGCCGACGACACGCCGGCGTGAGCCTGTCGCCTGATGGGCGTAATCGAGCGACCTGTCCATGCCGCCGGGAAAGACCAGGACGGCCTCTTCGGCCAGATTCTGCGCGCGCGCCGCCATGGTACAACCAAATCCCTTCCGAGCGAAGGACAGCCCTTCTTTCTTCGCCCGCAAGACGGAATAATGCGGGGCGACGATGAGAGAATCGTTAATCGAGGGCGGGCGCGAAGCCCAAGGGTGCGATGAGTGAAGTCA
>JAPUJA010000130.1 GCA_027296525.1 Pseudomonadota bacterium
GATACCAACGGCGGCACGCTCCCCCACGAGGTCGAGGAGATCGTCACGGCGGCCGCCAAGCGGATCCCGGGAAGCGCGCTTGGCATCCACTGCCACAACGATACCGAGAACGCGGTCGCCAATTCGCTCGCTGCCCTGCGCGCGGGCGCACGTCAGATCCAGGGCACCTTCAACGGCTTGGGCGAGCGCTGCGGCAACGCGAACCTCGTCTCGATCATCCCGACTCTCATGCTCAAGATGGGCTACGAGACCGGCATCGAGCCCGGGGAATTAAAGCGCCTCACCCACGTCTCGCGTCTGGTGGATGAGGTGCTCAACCGGGCGCCGCAGCGGGGCGCGCCCTATGTCGGGGAATCCGCCTTCACTCACAAGGGGGGCTTGCACGTCGCGGCCGTGGCGAAGGAGCCCAAGGCCTACGAGCATATCGACCCGGCGCTCGTCGGCAATGCGCGCCACGTCGTCGTCTCGGACCAGGCGGGCCGCGCCAACATCCTCGCGCGCCTCGCCGAGCTCGAAATCGCGCTCGCGCCCGACGATCCGAAGCTCAAAAGCCTGTTGGAGAGCGTCAAGGCGCGCGAATATGACGGCTTTTCCTATGACGGCGCGGAAGCCAGCTTCGAATTGCTCGCCCGCCGCGCGATCGACGGCGTTCCGGATTATTTCAAGCTCGACAGCTTCCGGGTGATCGACGAGCGCCGCTGGAACGCGAAGGGCGAGCTCGTGACGCTTTCCGAGGCGACGGTCAAGGTCGGGGTGGGCGAAAAATCGATCATGACCGTCGCGGAAGGGGCGGGCCCCGTGAACGCGCTCGACAAGGCGCTCCGCAAGGCGCTCGGCGGCGTTTACCCCGAGCTCGGCTCGATGCGCCTGGTCGATTACAAGGTCCGCATCCTGACGCCCCAGGAGGGCACCGGCGCGCGCATCCGGGTCATCATCGAAAGCGCGGACGAGCAGGGGACGCGCTGGTCCACGGTCGGCGTCTCGCGCAACGTCGTCGATGCCTCCTACAACGCGCTCCACGACAGCATCACCTATCGCCTCTACCGCTCGGGCGCGAATCCTGGCTGAAGCAAGGATGGCGGGAACCGATCGAACGCAAGCGTCGCTTTCCGGTGGCCCGGCGATCGTCCTCGTGCGCGCGCAGCTCGGCGAGAACATCGGGGTCGCGGCCCGCGCCATGTTGAATTTCGGCTTGACGGATCTGCGCCTGGTTCGCCCCAAGGCGGGCTGGCCCAACGTGAAGGCGCTGAACGCCGCCTCGGGTGCGGACGAGGTGCTCGCCCGCGTTCGAATCTTCGATCGGGTCGAGGAGGCGGTGGCCGATCTGCGTTACCTCTTCGCGGCGACCGCGCGGGATCGGGACATGGTCAAGCCCGTGGTGAGCGCCCACGGCGCGGCGCAATTCATGCGCGCGACCGATGGTGCGGGGAGCGATTGCGGGGTGCTCTTCGGGCCGGAACGCACGGGCCTTACGAACGAGGAGGTGGCGCTCGCCGAGCGCGTCATCATGATTCCGCTCAACCCGGCGTTCGCCTCGCTCAATCTCGCCCAGGCCGTCATCCTCGTGGCCTATGAGTGGTTCACCGTCGCCGATGACGCGCCCCATGAGCGCCTGCGCCAGAAGGGCACGAGGGCGGCCACCAAGGACGAGCTCTTCAATTTCTTTGGGCATCTCGAGACGGCGCTCGACGGAGCGGGCTTCTTCCCGACCGAGACCATGCGCCCGCACATGGTCCTGAACTTGCGAAACCTCTTCGCGCGCGCGGAGTTGACCGAGCAGGAGGTCCAAACGCTCCACGGGGTGATCGAGCGCTTGAGCCGCGCGCGGCCGCCGGAGGCGGACTCGGACACCGGCTAATCCCAACACGCCGATTGCCGGGCACCGGGGATCGGTTCCATCGATGCATGGCTAAATCCGTCGCCGACCCAACGCGCGCCCGGCGAACGCGCCCGACGAATTATCGAGCGCCGTCCTCGAGGATCGAGTCCGACGCCTTCTCGGCGATCATGATGGTCGGCGCGTTGGTGTTGCCACTCGGCAGCGATGGCATGATCGAGGCGTCGACGACGCGAAGCCCCTCCACGCCGCGCACGCGCAGGCGTTCATCGACCACGGCCATCGGGCCCGTCCCCATCTTGCAGCTGCCGACCGGATGGCACATGTTGACCGCGGCGGCGCGCAGATAGGACTCCCACTCCGCGTCGCTCTCGACATCCGGCCCCGGAGCGATCTCGCCCTCGACATGGGGCGCGAAGGCGCGGCTTTGAAAGATCCGCCGCGTCAATCGGCAGCCGCGGATCAGCGTTTGCACGTCGTCGTCGCTTTCGAGCAATCGATAGTGAATCACGGGTGCGGCAAAGGGATCGGCCGAGGCGAGCCCGACGCTGCCGCGCCCCGACGGATGGCTGAGATTCGTCGCGATCGTGACCGATGACCCGTCGTAAAGCCGCACCCCGGCGTCCGTGACGTCGTAGCCGACGGGGATGAGCTCGATCTCCAGATTGGCGGAACGGGCCTCCGCGTGGGACTTCGCGAAGGCGACGGCCTGGGCGAGGCCGCAAGCCGCCGGGCCGCGGCCGAAAAGCAACAAATTCACGGCCGCGATCGCCTGGCGGGGCACGGAAAGCTCGTCGTTCCAGGTCCGCTGGTTCACGCGGACCGCGATCCAGACGCAGGGGTGATCCTGCAGGTTCCCGCCGACGCCGGGGCTGTCCTGAACGATCTCGATGCCTTTCCGTTTAAGCGGCTCGGCGGGGCCTATGCCGGAGAGCAGGAGAAGCTGGGGCGACTTGATGGTCCCGGCGCAGAGCAGCACTTCGCGCGCCGCGTCGACGGATTTCTCTCGTCCCCGACGGACATAGTCGACGCCGACGGCCCGTTTGCCTTCGAGGCGCAGGCGCGTCACCTCCGCGCCGGTGACGACCGCGAGGTTGGATCGCCGTCGCGCCGATCTCAGGTAGGCCCGTGCCGTGCTGCGCCGCCAGCCGTTCCGGATCGTACTCTGTGCGAGCCCGACGCCTTCCTGATCGGCGCCGTTATAGTCGGGATTGTCGGGGATGCCGCATTCGATGGCCGCCGTCACGAAGACCTTGGCGAGCGGGTGGATCGAACGCGCGCGTTGCACGGACTGCGGCCCACCCCGGCCGTGATAGGCGTTCGAGAACATGTCGGTGTCCTCGGCCTTGACGAAGTAGGGGAGCAGGTCGTCGTAGCTCCAGCCGCGGTTGCCAAGCGCCGCCCAGCCGTCATAGTCCTCCCTCTGGCCCCGGATGTAGATCGTCCCGTTGATCGAGCTTCCGCCGCCCAGCACCTTCCCGCAGTTGACGAGCTCCCATCGTCCGTTGCGGGTCGGATCGCCCTCTGTCTTGAAAAGCCAGTGGTATTTCGTGCTTCCCTTGAGATGGTGGACGCCGTTCGCCGCCTGGATATAGGGCGACCAATCGGACCCGCCGGCTTCGAGCAGCAGCACCTTGTTTCGCGAATGGGCGCTCAGGCGGTTCGCCAGGACACAGCCGGCGGTCCCGCCTCCGACGATTACATAGTCCCACATCTGGCCACGGTCTTGAGGCGCCGTTGCATGATGCACCGATGGTGCCTTTAGGCGGGAGTCATTCGCCGTCCCGGATTTCGCCCAGATAGGTTCGTTTGACCTGCTCGTTCTCACGAAGGTCCTTGGCGTCGCCCTTGAGCACGATGCTTCCCGTTTCCAGCACGTAACCCTTCTGGGCGAGCGCCAAAGCCAGCCGGGCGTTCTGTTCGACGAGCATGATCGTGCGCCCCGCGCCGTGGAGATCCCGAATGATCTTGGCAATCTCGCGGCACATGATGGGCGAAAGGCCGAGCGAGGGCTCGTCCATCAGGATCACCTTGGGATCGGACATGAGCGCGCGCGCCATGGCGAGCATCTGCTGCTCGCCGCCGCTCAAGGTGCCACCCTGTTGCTTGCGCCGTTCCTTGAGAACCGGAAAGTGCGCGAAGACTTCCTCGTAGCCCTTTCGGATTTGGGCCGAATCGGTGCGTAAGTAAGCCCCCATCTCGAGGTTTTCGAGCACCGTCATATAGGGGAAGACCCGTCGGCCCTCGGGCACGTGCGCGATGCCAAGCTTGGTGATTTTCTCGGGCGCCAGCCGATCGATCCTCTCCCCGGCGAACCGGATCCCGCCCGCGCTTGGACGCTTGAGGCCCGAGATCGTGCGCAGCGTCGTGCTCTTGCCCGCCCCGTTCGCGCCGATCAGGGTCACGATCTGGCCTTCCTCGACCTCAATCGAGATGTTCTTGACGGCGGCCACCTTGTGGTAGTGGACCGTGACGTCGTCGATTTCAAGCAACATCAAACTCGTCCCCCAAGATGTCTTCCGAGCCGAGATAGGCTTCAATCACGTCGCGATTGTTCACGATCTCGTCGGGCGATCCTTCGGCGAGCTTCTGTCCGAAGTTGAGCACCGTGATCTTTTCGCAGACGCCCATGACCGTGCGCATGTCGTGTTCGACGAGCG
>JAPUJA010000131.1 GCA_027296525.1 Pseudomonadota bacterium
CACGCCTTATCCTGGGATGCCGCGCCCTCGGGTGCCCCACCCTCGGGTGCCCCACCCTCGGGTGCGGGACCCTCGGGTGCGGGACCCGGCCCGGCGCGGAGCCACGCCGTCTTCCAAAGTATCGATCGTCACCGCCAAGCGCCGTAGTAGTTCCGGTACCACTCGACGAAGCGCGGGATACCTTCATCGATCGTGACCTTGGGTTGAAAGTCGAAATCCCGCTGGATCGGGCCGATGTCGGCCCAGGTCTCCTTGATGTCACCCGGCTGCATGGGCGCGAACTCGAGCTCGGCCTTCTTGCCGATCGCCTTCTCGAGCAGCTCGATGTAACGCAACAGATTCTCCGGCCGGTTGTTGCCGACGTTGTAAAGCCGATAGGGCGCGATCCCGTTGGCCGCCTCGGGCGGACCGCCGAGCACCGCGAGGACGCCGGACACGACGTCGTCGATATAGGTGAAGTCGCGGCGCATGTCGCCGTCGTTGTAGACACGTATCGGCTCGCCGGCCAGAATCGCGCGCGTGAACGTGAAGGCCGCCATGTCGGGCCGGCCCCACGGCCCGTAGGCCGTGAAAAAACGCAGACCCGTGGCCGGGACTCCGAAGAGATGGCTGTAGCAGTGAGTCATGAGCTCACCCGACTTCTTCGTCGCCCCGTAAAGCGAAATCGGCTGGTCGACCCGATGCTCCACGGTGAAGGGAGGCCCGTTCTTGCCGTAAATCGAGCTCGAGCTGGCATAGACGAGATGGTCGAGCTTGGGCAACGCGCGGGCAAGCTCGAGAATGCTCAGATGACCGACGAGGTTCGAGTGGGCATAGGCGAAAAGGTCCTCCAGCGAATAGCGCACGCCGGCCTGGGCGGCCAAGTGAACGATGCGCCGGATCGAGCCCTCCCGCAGCTCTTGAACGGCCTCCCAGTCCGCGATGTTGATCTGGTGGAAGCGAAACCGGTTATGCCGCTGCAAGCGTTCCAGACGTGACCTTTTCAGATTCACGTCATAATAGGGGCTCATATTGTCGACGCCGACGACCTCCTCCCCCCGGGCCAGCAAGGCCTCAGAGACGTGATATCCGATGAAGCCGGCAGCGCCCGTGACGAGAACGCTCATGAAACCATTGCAAATTAGCCGCCGCTGGGGCGGTACCATAGCGCGGCGGGCGAGATAAATCATCCCCTTCGAAAACCCGGGCCCGCCGGCATCCCGCCGCCGACCGGTCCGAGACGCGTGCCCGGCGGTCCGGATCGAGTGCCCGCGATTTTGAATTTACACTCGGGCCGCCTATTGATAGGCAGGGCTCGCGGCAATCACGCCTGAGAACCCCATCGAGCGGAGAGATTCGCGTTTGGCTAAACCTTCCCGCATCGCCGTGGTCGGATTGGGTTACGTGGGGCTCCCCCTCGCGGTCGCCCTCGCCGGAAGGTACAGCGTCGTGGGCTACGACCTTGATCCGGAGCGGGTGGAGGAACTCACCCAGGGCCGTGACCGGACAGGGGAAATCGAGAAGGAAATCCTCGGCACAGGGCCGCTCGAATTTTCGAGCGATCCGGGCCGAATGGCGGGAGCCGATCTCTTCATCATCACCGTGCCGACCCCCGTCGACGCAAACAACGAGCCCGATCTCAGCGCGATCCACGAGGCCTGCCGCTCGGTCGGCCGCGAGCTCCGCCCCGGCGCCATCGTCGTTCTGGAAAGCACCGTTTGGCCCGGGGTGACGGAGGATATCTGCGGTCCCGATCTCGCCCGGGCGTCGGGGCTCGAATGTGGCAAGGACTTCTTCCTGGGTTACTCGCCGGAACGAATCAATCCGGGCGATCGCCGGCACAACATCGACAGCATCACGAAGGTGATCGCGGGACAGACGCCCGAGGTCGTCGAGATTCTTAAACGAGTCTACGGCAGCATCACAAAGATGAATGTCTTCATCGCGAAGGACATCAAGACGGCCGAGGCCGCGAAGGTGATCGAGAACACCCAGCGCGACCTCAATATCGCGTTCGTCAATGAGATCGCGCAGATCTTCCACAAGCTGGGGCTCTCGACCCACGACGTGCTGGAGGCCGCGGCGACGAAGTGGAACTTCCTGGACTTCACGCCCGGTCTCGTCGGCGGCCACTGCATCGGAGTCGATCCCTTCTATCTGGCGTACTGGGCCAAAGAGATCGGGCACGATTCCGAGATCATCCTCGCGGGCCGGCGGACCAACGACGGCATGGGCGAGTTCATCGCCGATCAGATCGCCGGGCGGATCGGCCGCCCCGTCCCGGGCGAGGCAAGCCTCCTCGTGCTCGGACTCACCTTCAAGGAAAACGTCCCGGACCTGCGCAACAGCAAGGTCATCGATGTGATCGAAGGGTTGCGCCGGCGTGGCTTCACCGTCGAGGTCCACGACCCGATGGCGGACCCCAAGGAGGCGGCGGCGCTTTACGGCATCACGCTTCAAGAGGATCTCGAGGGAGCGGGCCGCTATCGATGCGTGATCGGCGCCGTGGCCCACGATTCCTATCGAGGCTTCACGACGGAGACGTTTCGCTCGCTTCTCTTGCCGGGCGGTCTGCTCGCCGACATCAAGGGAATATGGCGCGGCATCGCGCTGCCCGAGGGCATCGAACGCTGGGAGCTCTGAAGCGACAGGCGGCGGGCGTGAGCAGCGACTAGGGCAAGCCCCAGCGACGGCAGGCCAACTCATCAAGGCGGCGGATGAGCGGCCCATCGCCCGCCCACCAGGCCAAGCCCTCTTCCTCGATGGCTCTCGCGGCGAGGCGCGCTTCCTCGGCCCGCTCGAACAACCCGTAGCAGGTCGCCCCACTGCCCGACATGCGCGCGAGCAAGCAGCCGGGGCGTTTGGAAAGCCACCGCAAGCATGGCCCGATCTCCGGCGCGAGCGCGCGCGCCGGCGGCTCGAGGTCATTGGCCCGCGCCTCAAGGAGGGCCGCCAGATCACGAGTCCGGGCGGGCGGGTCGGCGAAGCGGGCGGGCTCGGAAAAGGCGCCCTCGCGGGCCGCGAAGACCTCGCTCGTGCTCAAGCGCACGCCCGGATTCACGAGCAGAAGATAGGCCACGGGCAAGGCGGGGGCAGCGTCCAGACTCTCGCCGATGCCGCCCACGAAAGCCGCTTCGCTTCGCAAGCACACGGGCACGTCGGCGCCGAGCTCGAGCGCGAGCGCGCGCAAGTCCGAGGCCGCGGGTCGCACCCCCCAAAGCCGCGCGAGCGCGCGCAGCACGGCCGCCGCATCGGCCGACCCCCCGCCGAGACCCGCTGCCACGGGAAGGCGCTTGTACAACCGAAGAGCGGCGTCGGGGCGCACCCCCGCCGCCTCGGCCAGACGGCGCGCGGCGCGAATCATGAGGTTCTCACCCATCCCCGCCGTCGCTTGCGCATCACTCAAGGGGCTTGCGAAGGGGCCGCCCAGCTCGAGGTTAAGCCCCTCGCCGGGCGCCACGGCGATCGTATCGTGGATGCCGGCGAAGACGATCAGGCTGTCGAGGCGATGATAGCCGTCCACTCTTCGGTCGATCACATGGAGGTAAAGATTGACCTTGGCCGGCGCCGCTTCGTTCGACCAATCTGCCGGCGCGGCGGTCACAACTCGTTGCTTAAATCAGCGTCCGGCTGGTGACTGAGGCTCAGCTTGTCGCGGATCCGGTTCGCGTCCTCCTCGGTGGGCTCGAGCACGAGCGCGCGCTCCCACTGAAAGCGGGCTTCCATGCGGCGTCCCACCTGCCAATAGGCGTCGCCCAGATGATCATTAATGATGGGATCGTCTGGTTCCAATTCGACCGCGCGTTCGAGCGCCTCGACGGCGCCGCCATACTCGCCCTGCCGGTACCTCGCCCAGCCGAGGCTGTCCACGATGTAGCCGTCGTTGGGGCGCAGCTCGACCGCGCGCTCGATCATTTCGCGGGCTTCCACGTATCGCTCGCCCCGCTCGATCCAGGAATAGCCGAGATAGTTGAGCACGAACGGCTGCTCGGGTTCCAATTCGAGCGCCTTGAGAAAATCACTTTCCGCGCGCTCCCACATCTTCGCGCGTTCGAGCGCGACCCCGCGGGCGTAATACAGTGTCCAGTGGTACGACTCGATGTCGGTCTCGCGCTCGAGCGCCTGGTCGTAGGCGACGACCGCTTCCGAAAAACGCTCATTCGCCCGGAGGATATCGCCGAGCGTAATGAGCACATCGCTGCGCTCCGCGCGCTCGCTCGCCATCTCCCGCAAGAGCATGATCGCCTCTTCCGGGCGGCCCAGCTGATCGAGATTCGCCGCGATCCGCACGCGCGCGGTCCAGTCGGTGGGGCCGTCGGGCTCGACCCGGCGATAGGCCGCGAGCGCGCTCTCGGTCTGGTCGTTCAGCTCGAAGACTTCGCCGAGCAGCATCAGCGCCGCCGGGAATTCCGGCCGCAGATAGAGGGCAAGCTGCGTGTAGAAGAGCGCGAGCTCGCCGCCGTCGTTCTGGGGAATCACTCCCGCCGTGCCGAACAAGGCATCCGCGATCCCCTCGGCTAAATCGGAGACGAGCGGGCCCGGCGTCTCTCCGGAATCGATGCGCTCGAGCGCGCCTTCGAACCACAGGCTGTCGGGATTCTCCTCGGCATAATCGCCGTAAACACGCCGGGCGTCATCCGGACGGCGTTCGCGTTCATAGAGACGCCCAAGCGCCTCGACGACCCTGAGCGTGCCCCGGGAAATGCCCTCGAGAGCCTCGAGATAGTAGCGTTCGGCGGCGTCAGGTTGATCGGAAAGGTCGGATATGAGGCCCGCGTGGTAGTCGTAGAAGGGTTTGAACGCCGGGGTCTCGAGCAGCGACGCCAGGTGATCGAGTGCGGGGCCCGAGCCATCTTGGTCGTACGCAACCCATGCTTCGATTATCGGCATCAGCAACTGGTGGGCGCCGCCCCGGTCGATGGACGAAAGCCGCGCCTCGGTCGAGTCGAGTCGGCCGGCCTTGATGCCGTGAAGCGCGAGCACGAGGCCCGCCAGCGGTTCGTCCGCAACCCGCTCGATCAGCCGCTCGGCGGTATCGACCGCCGCCTCGAAGCGCCCGTCGACCACAAAGACCCTCAGCGTGATTCCCAGAAGCTCGAGATTGTCTGGATTCTCCTCGAGCGCCTTGGACAGATAGTCGGCCGCCGCCGAGAAGTCGCCGATGCTGTAGGCGTAACGCCCCGCGAGATAGCCGCCGAGCGTGCTCACCGACGTGGGCTCCGGTATGCCCTCCGCGGCGGCCACGACGATGGCTTGGGGCTCTTCCCCGTTGGCGTCGACCGCCGGCCCGCACGCCGCCAGGATCACGCCGGCCGCGGCAATCGCGAGCCCCGGGGCGAGCCAGCTGGCCGATCGCGCGCTCATAAGACCCCATCGCGCGTCGCCCGGCGCGGCGCGGCGTTCCCTCGTAATGGTGAATGCCCTTTCAATAGCGCGATACTAACCGACACGGCGGCACGGGCCAAATCCATAACCCGGGCCGGCAAGCCTGTTCCCTCGCGGCGGGCGTGATCGCCCACGCCGCTCTCGATCACATATTCGGATAATTCGGGCCGCCGCCCCCTTCCGGTGTAACCCAATCAATGTTCTGCGTCGGATCCTTGATGTCGCAAGCCTTGCAGTGCAGACAGTTCTGCGCGTTGATCTGCAGTCGCGGTGAGTTCTCGCCGCCCTCGCGCACGATCTCGTAAACGCCCGCGGGGCAGTAGCGTTGCTCGGGCGAATCGTACTCGGCAAGATTGACGTCGATGGCCAGGCGAGGCTCCTTGAGCCGCAGATGCACCGGCTGATCTTCCTCGTGATTGGTATTCGAAATGTAAACGGAAGAAAGCCGGTCGAAGGTGATCTTGCCATCGGGTTTGGGGTAGGTGATCGGGCGGCAGTCTTTGGCTTTCTTCAGCGTCGCGTGATCGGGGTGATGGCGCAGCGTCCACGGCGCGCGCCCGCCCAGGAGATAGGTATCGAGCGCCGAATAGGCGAGACCGAACCAAAGCCCCCAGCGAAACGCCGGACGGATGTTCCGGACCCGCCGGAGTTCGTCATAGACCCAGGAACTCTTCAGCCGTTCCGGATAGGCGGCGAGCTCGATGGGGTCGCCGCCCTCGAGCGCCTCGAACAGGGTTTCCGCCGCGATCATACCCGACTTCATCGCCGTATGGGTGCCCTTGATCTTGGGCACATTCAGGAAGCCCGCCGTGCAGCCGATGAGCGCGCCGCCCGGAAAGGTGAGCCTGGGAATCGACTGGAACCCGCCTTCATTGAGTGAGCGCGCGCCATAGGCGATGCGCCGGCCGCCCTCGAAGAACCCCCGGATCTTGGGATGGGTCTTGAAGCGCTGGAATTCCTCATAGGGGTTCAAATAGGGATTCCTGTAATCGAGCCCCACCACGAAGCCCGCGGCCAGCTGGTTGTCCTCGAGATGATAGAGAAAGGACCCGCCGTAGGTTGCCGAATCGAGCGGCCAGCCGACGGTGTGAATCACGAGTCCGGGATCGTGAACCTCGGGACGCACCTCCCAAAGCTCCTTGATGCCGAGGCCGAAGGTCTGCGGGTCCGCCCCCTCGGCGAGGCCGAAGCGCTCAAACAGAGTCTTGGTGAGCGAGCCGCGGCAACCCTCGGCGAAGAGCGTGTGCCGGGCGAGGAGCTCGATGCCGGGCTCATGGCTTGCCTTCGATTGGCCGTCGCGCCCGATGCCGAGATCCCCGGTCGCCACGCCCCGAACGCGGCCGTCCTCGCCATAGAGAACCTCGGCCGCGGCGAAGCCCGGATAGATCTCGACGCCGAGCTCCTCGGCCTGGGCGGCGAGCCAGCGGCACAGATTGCCGAGACTGATGATGTAGTTGCCCTCGTTTCGCATCGGCCGGGGCGTGGGCAGACGAATCGCGTTTCTTTTCGTGAGCAGCAGGAGACGATCGTCCCGCGCCGGGGTGTTGAGCGGCGCGCCGCGCTCCTTCCAGTCGGCAAAAAGCTCGTCGAGCGCCCGAGGCTCGAGAACCGCGCCCGAAAGAATATGGCCCCCGACCTCCGAGCCCTTTTCGAGAACGCAAACGCTGAGCTCGCGCCCTCGCGATTCACTCAACTGGCGCAGACGTATCGCGGCGGCGAGGCCCGAGGGGCCGGCGCCCACGATCACCACGTCAAAGTCCATCGCTTCGCGCGCCATCGCCCGCGCTCTTCCCCTTCGCTCCCCGACGAGGCCGGTTATGCCCCGGGCCGAGACGATGGTCAATGGAGCGCCGCGCGCGCCGGCTTTGGCGGCAGACAAATCCATGCTAGCGTTCGGCCCCGATGACGCCGAAATCCCAAGAACACGCGCTGCTCTTTTTTTACCTCGAGGCGGGAGTCGATGAGGCGATCGACGAGATCACGCACGACCGCTACGGCGAAGGTGCTTCCCGGCCGATCGCGCGAGCGCAGCCGGCCGCGCCGGCGCGCGCGCCGGTGAGCCCGCGCACCGCCGATATCTTCGCGGCCGAGGTGGAAGGCAGTTATTCCGTCGTGGCCGGGGCCGAGACGATCGACGAGCTCGGAAACGCCGTCTCCGCGTTCGAGGGATGCGGGCTCAAGCAAACGGCCACGACGACCGTGATCGGCGACGGCAACCCGGAAGCCGCGATCATGCTGATCGGCGAGGCGCCGGGCGCCGAAGAGGACCGGCAGGGCTTGCCCTTCGTGGGGCCGGCCGGCCGGCTGCTCGACCGAATGCTCGCGGCGATCGGGCTCGACCGCACGAAGGTCTACATCACGAACATCCTGCCCTGGCGCCCCCCCGGCAACCGCTCGCCCACGCCCGAAGAAGTCGCGATCTGTCTTCCGTTCGTCGAGCGTCAGATCGAGATCGTCGATCCCGAGTTGTTGATCCTGGTGGGAGGCATCTCGGCGAAGGCGATCCTTGGGCGCGTGGAAGGAATCACCAAACTCCGGGGCAAGTGGTTCACCTATTCGACGCCGCGCGCGGCGCGTTCAATCACCACGACGGCGATCTTCCACCCCGCCTATCTGCTGCGCCAATCGGCCCTCAAACGGCAAGCCTGGCAAGACTTGCTGGCGATAAGGGATCGATTCGGCGGCAAGATCTAGAGCGAGCGTCGCTTCCTCCGCGTCCGGATTAAGACGTGCTTTCGCCGAAGGAAACAGCGCCGATTCGCCGGGCGGTCCGGGCGGCACTCATCTGTTTCATCGCCTTCTCGATGAGCGCGGCGGTCGAGAGCACCCAAGCGACCGAGATCGAGCGCGCGGCGGGCGCGGATACCGGCAAGTCATCGAGCGGCGCGGTGATTCCTCAGGCGTTATCCGCCGAAGACGCACGGCTTTATCGCGAGATCTTCCGTCTGCAGGTGGATGGCAACTGGACGGAAGCGGAGCTTCGGATCGCCGCGCTCGACGATCGGCTGCTCATGGGCCATGTGCTCGCTCAACGCTACCTGCACCCCACCGCCTACCGCTCCAAATTCCACGAGCTCGCCGCCTGGCTCGAAGAATACGCCGATCATCCCGACGCCCGGCGGATCTACCGGCTCGCGCGCCGGCGCATGCCCGAAGGAGCGAACCCCCCAAAGCCGCCGGTCAACAACGCGCTCGGCGAGGCGAGCCCCGTCAATACGCCGGTTTCGAATCCGCGCCTGCCGATCCCGCAAAAACAGCTCGGCGACGATCAGGCGGCCCAGCTCAAGAAACTCAAAGGCCGGATCGCGAGCCGCATACGACGCGGTTGGCCGACCGGAGCGATGGAGGTTCTGACCTCCGAGGCGTTCAAATCCCTCGTCGGCGAAGCGCAGTTCGACCAAGCGCGCGCGCGAATCGCATCGAGCTACTTCGCTCACGGCAAAGACGAACTCGCGCTCGAGCTCGCCGGCGAAAGCGCCGAGCGCTCCGGCCGGCTCTTGCCCGAGGCGCATTGGACGGCGGGGCTCGCCGCCTGGAGATTGGGCGAGCCCGACAGGGCCGGACGCCATTTCGAGGCGCTGATCGATTCACCCAACGCTTCCCCATGGCTGCGTGCAGCCGGGGCCTATTGGGCGGCGCGGGCCCGTCTCGTGAGTCGCCGCCCGGAGCGGGTCAACCGCCTTCTCGAAATGGCCGCGGCTCATCCCCGGACGTTCTACGGCCTGCTCGCAATCGAGGCGCTCGACCTCGAGCTTCCCTTCCGCTGGGAGCGTCCCCCGTTAGCCGAGGACAATCTCGCGGCGCTGCGAGAGATCCCCGCGCTGTGGCGCGCCCTCGCGCTTGGGCAAGTCGGCCAGCCGGCGCGCGCCGACCGGGAGCTTCAAAGACTCTCGCCCGAGGCCGCGCCCGAGGTCGGGCAACAGGTCCTCGCCCTGGCGCGCGCACTCGGCCTTCCGGCCACGGAAATGAAACTCGCGCTCAAGCTCGCCCAGACGAACGGCGAGTTCAACGACCCCGCCCTCTATCCGCTGCCCCGCTGGGAACCTCCGCAGGGCTACATCCTCGATCGCGCCCTCATCTTCGCCATCATGCGCAAGGAATCGAAGTTCAAAGCGGACGCGAAAAACAAGAGCGGCGCCGGGGGCCTCATGCAGCTCATGCCCAGGACGGCGGCGCTCATGGCGGATCGGCTGGGAATGGGCGACTTGACGCACGGCCAGATCCTCGATCCCGAACTCAACATCGCCCTCGGGCAGGCCTATCTCAGCCATCTCTTCCAGCAGAAGATCGCCGGCGACAACTTCTTCTATCTCGCCGCGGCCTACAACGGCGGACCGGCCCGGCTCAAGAAGTGGCTGCGCGAGATCGACTTCCACGGCGACCCGCTCCTCTTCATCGAAAGCATCCCCTCGCCCGAGACACGCGTCTTCATCGAAAACGTCTTCGCCAATCTCTGGATCTACCGTTTCCGCCTCAAGCAACCAGCGCCCTCGCTCGCCGCCGTTGCCGCCGGCGCGTGGCCGGTCTATATCCCTCAGGACAGGAACACCCATGTGACCACCGATGCCGGGAATTGACGAAACGCGAGAGTTCATACCCGTCGGCATCGCCTTGCTGACGGTTTCCGACACGCGCACCGAGGCCGACGACAAGTCGGGCCGAATCCTCGCCGATCGCGTGCGCGAGGCGGGACACCGGCTCGTCGTGCAGCGCATCGTGCCGGACGAAGTCGACAAGATTAAGACTGAGCTCGAGGCTTGGATCGGCGATCCCGAGGTCGATGTGGTGATCGCCACGGGCGGCACCGGGGTCACCGGGCGCGACGTGACGCCTGAAGCGTTCCACGCCGTCTATGAGAAGGAGATCCCGGGCTTCGGGGAAATCTTCCGCATGGTGAGCTACGAGAAGATCCGGACCTCGACGATTCAGTCGCGCGCCACGGCCGGGGTCGCCAACGGGACCTTCCTCTTCGCGCTTCCCGGATCGCCGGGCGCCTGCAAGGACGCTTGGGACGAAATCCTCCGTTATCAGCTCGATTACCGCCAACGGCCGTGCAACCTGGTCGAGCTCATGCCGCGCTTGAAGGAGCGTGAGCGCCGCCAAGCGGGCTAGAGCATCGCACGCGCCTTCCAGCGCGCGTAGGCCTCGGGCCCGTCCACGTCGTCGAGCTCTTCGAGAAGCACCACCTTGGCGCGTGGCGAAAGCTTCGCCAGTGTCTGCTCGAGCACGCGCGGCCCCGACCACTCGACCGCAGCGAAAAGCTCGAGCATGACCGGCCGGCGCCTCAAGCCCACCAGCCAGTAGCCGCCGTCGGCGGCGGGTCCGAGCACGACGTCGCGCGAACCCAGCAGCCTGAAGGCCTCCGCGATATGCCGCCTCTCGATGGCCGGGATATCGCTTCCCACAATCACCACGGGTCCGCGCGGAAGCGCGCGCATGGGGCGCGCCATGCGGGCACCCAGATCGCCCGTTCCTTGGGCGATCCGCTCGAATCGGTTGGGCCAGAAGCGCCCCCGGTTCACGAACGCGTCGGGCGTCACGGCGAGCCAGGTGCGCCAGCGCTGATCCCCGCCGACACGCCGGAGCAGGCGCTCCGTCATGTGCCGATAGAAGCGCCACGCGCCCATCGGGCCGAGCTCGCCTTCGAGCCGCGTCTTCACCCGACCGAGCCGGGGCGCTTTGACGAAGATCACCAGATGATTGGCGAGGCTCATCCGTAGAAGCGCGCGATCAGACGCGGCTCGACGCCCGCGATATAGAGCCCAAGACAGGCGAGGTTGAGCGCACCGCGCCACAGGTAGCCGCTTCCCCGGTAGCGCACGGCCGAGGTCGTCGCGGTCGCATCCAAGCGGGCCAAGCGGCGCCTCCCGATACGGCGCACGAGATCGACATCCTCCATGAGCGGCATCGGCCGAAAGCCACCGAGCGAATCGTAGAAGCGCCGGCAGATCAACAACCCCTGGTCGCCGTAGGGCAGGCCGAGCCGGCGGCAACGCCACCTCACCATTTTCTCGACACGCCGGGCGGCCGGCGCCCCATCGTCGAGCGCGAAACGAAACACCGCGGCGCGCCGCTCGTTCTGGGGATCCGCCATGAAGCGCGCCGCCTCGCGCGCCCAGCCGGCGCTCAAGACCGTGTCGGCATGGAGAAAGAGCAGCCACGCGCCCGTCGCCGCCTGGGCTCCGGCGGCGAGCTGAACGCCCCGCCCCTTCTGGGCGGTGACGACACGGGCGCCATGGCGCCGGGCGAACTCGAGGGTGCCATCGGTCGAGCCGCCGTCGGCGATGACCAGCTCGATCGGAAGCGTCTCCGCCTCGGCCAGAGATTCGAGGGTCAGCGCGAGCGCCCGCTCGGCGTTGGCGGTCGGGATCACGATGCTGAGCACGGGGCGCATCTTAGACGAGAGCGCGACTTTCGGGCGATCCCAAAGAGGGCCGCCGGAGAATGTTCTTGTATTGTTCCGACCTCGGCCCTACCATCGACGCCATGCTCCAGGATCCGCCTTTCGGCTACCGCAAGGGCCGCGGCGCGCTCGGCAATCCGGCCGTCCGCTACGATCGCTACCGCAACGAGGCCTTTGACGACGGCTGGGGCGGCTTGGACGCGGAGCGCGCGCCGCTCAGGACCACGGTGGCACGCGATACGAGCCGCACCGTGATCGCGCGGAACGATTCGCCCGATATCGGCTTCGACCGTTCGATCAACCCCTATCGCGGCTGCGAGCATGGCTGCATCTATTGCTACGCGCGACCGAGCCACGCCTATCTGGGCCTCTCACCGGGACAGGACTTCGAAACGCGGCTTCTGGCGAAGCCCGACGCGGCGAAACTCCTCACCGAAGAGCTGCGCCGGCCGGGCTATCGCTGTCGCCCGATCGCCATGGGCACGAACACCGACCCCTACCAGCCGGTCGAGCGCCGTCTCGAGATCACGCGCTCGATCCTCGAGGTCTTGAGCGAACACCACCACCCGGTCACCATCACCACCAAATCGGCGCTCGTGCTGCGCGACTTTGACATCCTGGGCCCGATGGCGGAACGCCGATTGGTGCGCGTGGACATCTCGGTCACGACGCTCGATCGCACGCTCGCGCGGCGCATGGAGCCCAGGGCCGCGACGCCCTCGAGGCGGCTCGAGGCGATCCGTCTGCTGAACGAGGTGGGGATTCCGTGCGGCGTCATGGCGGCGCCGATGATCCCCGGGCTCAACGACGCCGAGCTCGAGGCGATCCTCGAGGCCGCGGTCGAGGCGGGCGCGCGCAGCGCGGCCTACATCCTCGTCCGCCTTCCGCTCGAGGTCGCCGAGCTCTTTCAGGAGTGGCTCGAGAGCCACTACCCGGACCGTGCGGGCCGCGTGCTCAGCCTGATCCGCCAGTGCCGCGAAGGTCGCATCAGCGATGCGACCTTCGGCCGGCGGATGCGCGGCACCGGCCATTATGCCGAGCTTCTCGGACGGCGCTTCCAGGTCGCGTGCAAGCGGCTCGGGCTGAATTCGACGCGCGACGAACTCGACAGCCGCCAATTCCGCCTGCCACCCCGGGCGGGCGATCAGCTGAGCCTGCTTTAGACCCCACCTTCACCCGTCATCACGCGCAACCGCCCTAAAACCTGCGGACGCAATATGTTACCTTCGGTTTCGGAATGTCGTCCTCTCACGAGCTTGCGGATCTCGCGGTCGTTGCACTCGCGGCTCTGGTCTGCGGCCTGATCCTGGCGCGTCTGCGCCAACCCCCGATCGTCGGTTACATCCTGGCGGGCGTCCTGCTCGGACCCGCGGGGATCGGGCTCGTCGAAGATCGCGAATCGATCGCGCTTCTGGCCGAGCTCGGCGTGCTCATGCTGCTCTTCGTCGTGGGCATGAAGCTCAGCCTGCGCGCTTTCCGCTCGGTCTATCGGGTCGCCCTGCTCGGTGCGCTCATACCGCTCGCGCTCAGCGTCGCCGTGACACTCGCGATCTCGCGCGTGCTCGGCTGGCCGATCGAGCTCGCGGTGCTGCTCGGCTTCATGATCAGCCTGAGCAGCACCGCCGTCGCGATCAAGATGCTCGAAGACATCGGCGAGCTCGGAAGCGAGGTCGGACGCCGGGCGGTCGGCATCCTGATCGCCCAAGACCTCGCCTTCGTGCCGATGCTGCTCATCCTGAACGGCATGGCCCAGCCCGGCGGCTTCGCCTATCTCGACATCGTCCCGATCGCGGGCGCGCTCGGCTTTCTCGTCGTCTTCATCTGGTACATGAGCGGACGGCAGCGCTTCACCCTGCCGCTCGCCCGCTGGGTGCGGGGTGATTCCGACCTCGTTCCGCTCGCCGCGCTCGGGATTTGCTTCGCGGCCGCGGCCGTCTCCGGCGCGCTCGGGCTTTCGACCGCCTATGGGGCGTTTCTGGCGGGACTCTTCATCGGTCGCACCACGGCGCGGCGGCGCATGATCCACACGACGCAGCCGATCCAAAGCGTGCTCATGATGGTCTTCGCGCTCTCCATCGGCCTGCTGATCGATTTGAGATACATCGCGGACAACCTGATCACCGTCGCGGTCCTGCTCGTCATCGTGTTGATCGGCAAGTCCGCGGTGAACATCGCCGTGCTTCGCCTGCTGGGCGAGCCCTGGCCGCGGGCCTTCCTGACCGGCACGGTCCTGGGCCAGATCGGGGAGTTCTCGTTCGTTCTGGCCGCCGCCGGGATGGCGAACGGGCTGATCGACGACGAGGGCGGCCGGCTCGCCGTCACCGTGATCGCGCTCAGCCTGATGGTGAGTCCGCTCTGGTTCGTCGCCGTCCGGCGTCTGCACCGCCTGGCCGAGGCCGGCATCTCGCGCGGCGACGAACTGCTCTTCAGACTCTACGGCAATGAAGCGGCGGCGTTTCGCTCGAGCTCGGCGTTCGCGCTCAAGGGCTTTCTCCTGATCGCCCGCGCGCTCGGCCATGGCGGGCGCTCGGCGCTTGCCGGGCTTCCGCTCGGCGGCAGCGCCAAGGAAACGGGCGAAGACGCGGATGACGCCGAGCCGCAGGTCGCGGCGAGCGAGGCGACGGCATCGGACTCCGAGCCGGAAAAGGCCGCCGCGAAGAAACCCGCCAAGCGCCGCGCCCCACGGCGCAAAGGGAACGGCAGCGCGAACCCGCCGCCGGACCTGCCCGAGCAAACCCAGTGACGCTCGCGCCATGCCCGATCTGACCCTCGAACGCGCCGCCGGAGGCACCGTGGCCGGTGTCGACGAGGTCGGCCGGGGGCCCTGGGCCGGGCCTGTGCTGGCCGGGGCGGTGATCCTCCCCGAGCACGGGCTGCCCCCCGAGCTGGCCGGGGCGATCGACGATTCCAAGAGGCTCAGCCCCGCGCGCCGAAGCACCCTCGAGGCCGCTCTTCGCGAGCATGCCGAGGTCGCTCTCGGGAGCGCGAGCGTCGAGGAGATCGACCGGCTCAACATCCTCCAGGCGAGTCTGCTCGCGATGGCCCGCGCGGTGGCGGCGCTTGAGATCCGGCCCGACTCGGCGCTCGTCGACGGCAACCGGGCGCCCGAACTCGCCATCCCCGTCCAGACGGTGATCGGCGGCGACGGCAAGAGCCTCTCGATCGCGGCCGCCTCGATCGTGGCGAAAGTCGCGCGGGATCGGCTGATGACCGAGCTCGCCCGGAGCTTCCCCGGCTTCGGCTGGGAGCGCAATTTCGGCTACGGCACGCCCGAGCATCGAAGAGCCCTCGACCGGCACGGGGTCACGGCCCACCACCGGACCAGCTTCGCGCCGATTCGAGCCCTGATTTCAAGGAGTTGACGGAAGCGCTCCGGTCCCTCATCCTGTCGGGTCATGACCAGGGAGATACGCAACCGGATACTCGAGGGCGACTGCGTCGAGCTCATGGCCGAGCTGCCCGAGGCGAGCGTCGACATGGTGTTCGCCGATCCGCCCTACAACCTCCAGCTCGCGGGCGAGTTGCTGCGTCCGAACAACACGGCGGTCGATGGGGTCGACGAGGCCTGGGACAAGTTCTCGAGCTTCGAGGCCTATGATCGTTTCACGCGCGCCTGGCTCAGCGAGGCCCATCGCCTGCT
>JAPUJA010000132.1 GCA_027296525.1 Pseudomonadota bacterium
TAGGTCAGGGTCAGCAGACTTCCGCCGTTCGGCATGAGGTCGATGGCCCGCCGGCAGAGCGCCGTAAAGGAGTAACAGCAGATGTTGAGCGTCATGTCGAAGTTTTCCAAGGTGGTGTCGACATAACGCCCTTTCAACTCCTCCCTGTTCGAATAGGCGATGGCGTGAACAAGGAAATCGAGACTGCCCCACGTTTGATCAATGGTCGCGAACACGGCGTCGATGCTCGAAGTATCGGTCACGTCGCAGCCGAGCACGAGCGTGGAATCCACCGAGGCGGCCAGGGGCCGTACCCGTTTCTCGGTCGCCTCGCCCTGATAGGTGAAGGCGAGCGCGGCCCCGTTGGTCGCCGCCGCTTGGGCGATGCCCCAGGCGATCGATCGCTCGTTCGCGACACCCATAATCAAGCCCTTTTTGCCGGCCAGGAGTGGGGGCGTTACGGTCATCCTGCCTCTCATACGCCCCGGACGGCCGCGGCGTGACGGGTGAGCGAGCCGGCCCGCATCCTACACGAAAGCCGTAAGGCGTCAAAGACGGGCCGGTCAACGACCGGCCGCGAGAGGTGTCAGGATATTATCTCGAAGCCGTGGACGGGCGGGCGCCGAGGATTCGGCTGGAAGAGTCTCGGCGAGATATGAGATAAGGCGCGAGAGTGAAGTGATGGTCCAACGGGAGCGCCATGAGCCGAGCGAGCGATCCGATCGTGAAATTCGCCCTCTGGCAGACAGAGGCCGACGACAGCGGGCTCCGCCTGCCCACGGCGGTCGCTCTCGCGACGACCGACGGCGAGGGCCGACCGTCGGTGCGCATGGTGCTGTGTAAAGAGGTGGACGATCGAGGGTTCCTTTTCTACACCAATCTGGAAAGCCGAAAGGCGCTGGATTTGAAGGCGAACCCCTACGCGGCGCTCTGCTATTATTGGATGCCACTGCGTAAGCAGGTGCGCGTCGAGGGGCGCGTCGAACCGGTAGGCGAGGCGGAGGCCGATAGCTACTTCGCGAGCCGCGACCGCGCCAGCCAGATCGGGGCCTGGGCGTCGACCCAGTCCAGCCCGCTCGAAGGTTGGCTCGCGCTCGAAAAGCGTGTGGTAAGATTCGCGCTCAAATTCGCCGTCGGCAAGGTGCCGCGCCCTCCCTTCTGGTCGGGTTACGTCATCGTTCCGGACAGGATCGAATTTTGGGAAGAGAAGCCGTCGCGACTTCACGAGCGGGTTCTCTACAAGCGCACAGACGAGGGGTGGACGACGGAAAGGCTTTACCCTTAAGGGCGCCAGGGTAAGGGCGGAAGGCCGTCGGACGTAACATTCAAGATATGTCAGCGACGGAAATGAAGACCACACCGGAGCGTGCCGCCAAGCTGATGAAGCGCGCAACGGCGGCTTCCGTCACCGTGGCAACGATCCTGATCGCCGTAAAGCTCGTGGCATGGATGATCACGGACTCGGTGAGTCTCTTGTCGTCCGTGATCGATTCCGCGATGGACGTGCTGGCGTCACTCGTCAATTTCATCGCCGTGCGTCATGCGATCCAGCCGGCCGATCCGGAACACCGTTTCGGCCACGGCAAGGCCGAGCCGCTCGCGGCCTTGGCTCAGGCGGCTTTCATCAGTGGTACCGGCGTGTTCCTGGTCGTGGAGGCGGCGCATCGTCTGAGCGATCCGCGCCCGATCGAGCAAGGAGCCGTTGGCATCGGCGTGATGGGGTTCTCGATCGTGCTGACGGCGATTCTGGTGGTCTATCAGCGTTATGTCATCCGCAAGACATCGTCGACCGTGGTGCACGCCGATTCGCTCCATTACACGATGGACGTCCTGGTCAATGGCAGCGTGATCGTCGCGATTCTCCTCGCGACACGGCTCGACTGGGGCTTCGCCGATCCGATTTTCGCGATCGGGATCGCCGGTTACATCATGTACAATGCCTGGAAGATCGGGCGGAGGGCGCTCGATCAACTCATGGACCGTGAATTGCCGAACGAAGCGCGCGAACGGATCAAGAAGATCGTTCTCGACCATCCCGCCGTCGTCAGCATGCATGACCTCCGCACCCGGCGCTCGGGCGTCAACACCTTCATCCAGCTGCACATCGAGATGGACGGAGCGCTGAGCCTAAGCCGGGCCCACGCGGTATCCGATAAGGTGGAGGCCGCGATCCTCGAGGCATTTCCGGACGCGGAGGTGATCATCCACTCCGATCCCGAAGGCTTGGAGAAGCCCCCGAGCTTGGCGATGCAATAGGGATGGATCGACGTTCAGTGAACGATAAGGGATACGCACAGGATCAAGGCTTGGGGAGGCGGGGGTGTCCGTAAAGGTTGATGCGTTCTTCCACATGGGAACCTCTACGATCTCCTATGTGGTTTCGGACCCGAAGACGGCGCGTGCCGCGATTATCGATTCGGTGCTCGATTATGATCCGCGATCGGGACGGACAAGCACGGAGTCGGCGGATGCGATCAGCGGGCATATCGAGAGCAATGGTCTAACGATCGAGTGGATACTCGACACCCATCCCCACGCCGATCACATCACGGCGGCGCAGGTGATGAAGGATCGTTACGGCGCGCCGGTCGCGATTGGCGCCGATGTCGTCAAGGTGCAGGAGACCTTTAGGGAAATCTACAATTTAGGGTCCGATTTTCGGGCCGACGGTTCGCAGTTCGATCGGTTGCTCGATGACGGCGACAGGATCGGCATCGGCGAGCTCACGCTGGAAGCTTTCGCCACACCGGGCCACACGCCGGCTTGCATGACATATGCCGTGGACGATGCGGCGTTCGTGGGCGATGCGGTGTTCATGCCCGATTACGGCTCGGCCCGGACCGATTTCCCCGGCGGCGACGCCGCGATACTCTATGATTCGATTATGCGCATTTACGCGCTGCCGCCCGAGACGCGCATCTTCGTTTGCCATGACTATGCTCCGAACGGGCGCGGATATGCATGGGAAACGACCGTCGCGGAGGAGCGGGAAAGCAACATCCACCTGCGCGCCGATACGGGCAAGGAGGCGTTTGTAAAACTGCGCAAGACCCGCGATGTCGCCCTCTCGCTGCCCGAGCTCATCGTCGCCGCCTTGCAGGTCAATATCCGGGCCGGGCGCTTTCCGGAGCCTGAATCCAATGGCGTCGCCTATCTCAAGGTGCCGATAAACGGATTTTGATGGGCCCCTCACGGCCATCGGAGCGGGGGAGCCTACCGCGCCGAGACGTATTCTCCGTCGTCCGCTCGCCTGCCGGCGGGCGCGCAAATGGCTGGGCCTGTGATTCCTGAAAACCTTGATTCCCGCAGATTGACTGGCGCCTTGGGCTTGAGCCGTTAATCTCGCCGGCATGATCCAGATATTCAGACGGTGGCTCCACCGGGCCGGGGCAAGCTTGAAGTCGCACGCCGTGCTTCGGCTCGAGAACCTCGTGCTTCGCCACCAGATCGAGATCCTCAAACGCTCCGCCCCAAGACGTGTTCGGCTGACCAGGGCCGACCGCGTCCTCTTCACCTGGCTCCTACGCCTTTGG
>JAPUJA010000133.1 GCA_027296525.1 Pseudomonadota bacterium
GGACATGTCGAAGCGGATGAGCTCGATCCCCATCACGGCCGCGAGCTGGCGAGCGACCTCGGTCTTCCCCACCCCCGTGGGCCCCGAGAAGAGGTAGCTTCCGATCGGCTTCTGCGTGTCGCGCAGGCCGGCGCGCGCGAGCTTGATCGCGCCGGACAAGGCCTCGATCGCCTTTTCCTGCCCGAACACGACCCGCCCGAGATGCTCCTCCAGGGCCTGAAGCGCCTTCGCGTCCCCCTTCGAGACGCTCTTGGGCGGGATGCGCGCGATCTTCGCGACCGTGGCCTCGACCTCCTTGACCCCGACCGTCTTGCGCCGGCGGCTCGCGGGCAGGAGCATCTGGGCCGCACCCGCCTCGTCGATCACGTCGATCGCCTTGTCGGGCATGCGCCGGTCGTGGATGTAGCGGGCCGAGAGCTCGACCGCCGCCCGGAGCGCTTCGGCCGTGTAGCGCACGCCGTGATGCTTTTCGTAATGCGGCTTCAAGCCCCTCAGGATCTTGACCGTGTCCTCGATCGAGGGCTCGGCGATATCGACCTTCTGGAAGCGGCGCACGAGCGCCCGGTCCTTCTCGAAATAGTTGCGGTATTCCTTGTAGGTGGTCGAGCCGATGCAGCGCAGGTGCCCGCTCTGAAGCGCGGGCTTCAAAAGGTTCGAGGCGTCCATCGCGCCGCCCGAGGTCGCGCCCGCGCCGATCACGGTGTGAATCTCGTCGATGAAGAGAACCGCGTCCTCGTGGGCTTCGAGCTCGCCGATCACCGCCTTGACGCGCTCCTCGAAGTCGCCGCGATAGCGGGTTCCCGCAAGCAGCGCTCCCATGTCGAGCAAAAAGATCGTCGCGCCCCTTAAGACATCGGGGACCTCGCCCTCGACGATTCGCTTCGCCAGGCCCTCGACGATCGCGGTCTTGCCGACCCCGGGCTCGCCGACATAGAGCGGGTTGTTCTTGGTGCGCCGGCAGAGGATCTGAATCGTGCGCTCGATCTCGTTCTCGCGCCCAATCAACGGGTCGATCCGGCCCTCGAGGGCCTTTTCGTTGAGGTTGATGCAATAGGCGCCAAGCGCCTCGGCGCCCTCCTTGGCGACCGGCTCAGCCTCTCCCTCCTCCTCGTCCACGCCGCGCACGGGCCGGCTCTCCGAGCGGCCGGGCACCTTGGCGATGCGATGGGAGATATAGTTCACCGCGTCGAAGCGCGACATGTCCTGCTTCTGCAGAAAATAGACCGCGTGGGATTCGCGCTCGGAGAACATCGCGACGAGAACATTGCCCCCCGTCACCTCGTCCCGTCCCGACGACTGCACATGCAGCACGGCGCGCTGGATGACCCGTTGGAAGCTCGTCGTCGGCTTCGCCTCCATGACGTGCTCGACGACCAGATTGTCGAGCACGGTATCGAGATGCTCATTGAGGTTTGCGCGCAGCACGTCGATGTCCACGTTGCAGGCGCGAAGCGTGGCGATCGCGTCCTGGTCGCTCGTCAGCGCGAGCAGGAGGTGCT
Organism: Pseudomonadota bacterium; assembly: GCA_027296525.1. GTDB lineage: Bacteria > Pseudomonadota > Alphaproteobacteria > UBA828 > JAPUJA01 > JAPUJA01. The sequence continues at coordinate 1,500 of JAPUJA010000133.1, forward strand.
CGAGAGTCGCGAGTTCATGATGGCGCGCGCTCGCCAGGGCGAGGGCCCGATGCAAACTCTTTTCGAAATTGGCTGAGAGCACAGGCGTCGTCCTTCCTAATCGACCTTTTCCATGGTGCATTGGAGCGGCTGCTCGTGCCGCCGCGCGAAGTCGAGCACCTGATTCACCTTCGTCTCGGCGACCTCGTAGGGGTAAACCCCGCACATCCCCACGCCGTGATGATGGACATGGAGCATGATGCGCGTCGCGTCCTCTTGATTCTTGTGGAAAAACCGTTCGAGCACGACGACGACGAACTCCATCGGGGTGTAGTCATCGTTCAAGAGCAGCACCTTGTACATCGACGGCGTGCGCGTCTTGGCCTTCGACTTGGTCGCGACGCCGGTCGCGATGCCACGCTCGCTCCGCCTGTCGTCATCCGCCATTGCCAAGGCTCCGGTGCGTTCGAATCATGACCCGGTACAGCATATGGGATCAAACCGCCAAAAGAAAACAATCCGCTAATGCGCCGCCCGGGTCAATCCGCCGGACCCGGGCGAGCCTAGGGGATGATCTCGATCTGGCTGAAAAAGAAGGCGATTTCCTGGACCGCCGTGTCCGACGCGTCCGAGCCGTGGACCGAGTTGGCCTCGACCGACTCGCCAAACTCCGCCCGGATCGTGCCGGCGTCCGCGTTCGCCGGGTTTGTCGCGCCCATGATCTCGCGGTTCTGGGCAATCGCGTTCTCGCCTTCGAGCACCTGAACCACGATCGGGCCGGAGCACATATAGCTGCACAAATCCTCGTAGAAGGCGCGCTCGGCGTGGACCGCATAGAACGCCTTGGCCTGCTCGAGCGTCAGCCGAAGGCGCTTCTGCGCGACGATCTTAAGGCCCGCCTCTTCGAAGCGCGCGTTGATCCTGCCGGTCAGATCACGCCGGGTCGCATCGGGTTTGATGATCGATAAGGTGCGCTCGATGGTCATGACACATGCCGTTTCCTGCGACGAATCGCGCGCCTTATAGCCGTTCGCGCGCTGCCCGGCAACCGCCGGGCGCGTTCAAGCCTTCTTCTCCCAGCGCCCATTCTCCGCCTGGCGCCAGTAGGTCACGCTATGGCCCGCCTCCTTGCGCTCGCGCCAGCGCCGACGCGCGGCTTCGAGCGCTTCGCCGTCCTTGCCGTCGAACAGGTCGAGGCAGCGCTCGAAGCGATCGATGAAACCCGGCTCGATGCCGTCGACGAGGACCAGGATTTGCGCGCCGTTCGGATTTTCCTCGGCCGTCGTGAGATAGATCGGTTGTTCATCGGCATGGCCGCCGCTCGGCGTTCCGTGCGCCAGGAAGGATTGCGGGTGATACACCCAGAGCGCGGTATCGAGCGAATCGATGCGCGCCTCGGAGCCCCCGATGACGACGGCGCGTTTTCCCGCTTCGATGACGCGCTCGAGCAGCTTCGGAAGCGCGCGCTCGAGCGGCGTCGCCGTCAAATGATAGAAGCCGACCTCGGTCATCGGCACAGCCCGCAAAGACAAGGGGTTTAACTCTCGTAGCCGTCGGCGACCAGGCGATCGAGCAGGCGCACGCCGAAGCCCGTGGCGCCCACCGGGTTGACCGGCTGTTCCTTCTTCGTCCAGGCCATGCCGGCGATGTCCAAATGGGCCCACGGAACGTCGTTGACGAAGCGCTGGAGGAATTGCGCCGCCGCGGTGCTGCCGGCCTCGCGTGCCTTGCCGACGTTCTTGACGTCCGCGATCTCGGAGTCGATGTCCTTGTCATACTTCTCGCCGAGGGGCATCCGCCAGACCGGTTCGCCGACCGCGCTTCCGGCCGTCGCGATGCGCTCGGCGAGCGCATCGTCGTTGGAGAAGAGGCCCGCCTGATAGCCGCCGAGCGCGACTATGATCGCACCGGTCAAGGTCGCGAGATCGATCATGAAGCGGGGCTTGAAACGGCCCTGGGTGTACCACAGGGCGTCGGCGAGCACGAGGCGGCCCTCCGCATCCGTGTTGATGATCTCGATCGTCCGACCGGACATCGAGGTCACCACGTCGCCCGGGCGGCTCGCGCCGCCGGAGGGCATGTTCTCCACGAGACCGACGATGCCGACGACGTTCACCCGCGCCTTGCGCCCCGCGAGCGCCTTGATCAGCCCGGCAACGGCGCCGGCGCCGGCCATGTCGTACTTCATGTCCTCCATCCCGGCGGATGGCTTGAGCGAGATACCGCCGGTGTCGAAGGTGACGCCCTTGCCCACGAAGGCGATCGGCTTTTGTTCGCCGCCGGGCGCGCCGCTCCAGCTCATGACCACGAGCCGGGATTCCCGCTCGCTTCCCTGCCCGACCGAGAGCAGCGAGCCCATGCCGAGCTCGCGCATCTTGGTCTCGTTCAGGACCTCGACATCGACGCCGAGATCGGCGAGCCCGGTGAGTCTCTCGGCGAGCGCGTCGGGAAACTTCACGTTGCTCGGCTCGCTCACGAGATCGCGCGCGAAGATCACCCCGTCGGTGACCCGGCGGAGCGGCTCGAAGGCCTCGCGCGCGGCGTCCGGCGCCTCCGACATGAGTTCGAGGGCGGTTAGGGTCGGCTTGCTATCCTCGAGATCCTTGGTCCGATACTTGTCGAAGCGGTAGGCGCGAAGGCGCGCGCCGGCGGCCAGATTGGCCGCTATTTCCCCGCTCGAGAGGGGCGATTCCTCGAGGGCGTCGCACGCGATCGCCGCTCGCGTCTCGCCCAGCCCGTTGAGTTCCTTCACGAGGGCGCCCCCGACTTCCTGCAGGCGAACGGCGTCGAGCTCCGCCGCCTTGCCGAGACCGACCAGGACGACCCGGGAGAGCTCGAGCCCGGGCGGGCTCGCGAGCGAGACGGTCTGCCCCTTCTTTCCAGAAAATCGGCCGGCCTCGAGCGCCCGGCTCAACCCGCCGTCGGCCCTCGCGTCGACCTCGGCGGCCGTCGGGCTGAGCACGCGCTTCTCGAGGACGCCGACGACAAGCGCGCCGGCCGTGGGCATGTGGATTTCCGCAAATTCAATCTTCATCGACTCCCTCACCGGAACACTCGCGTCGGATCGACCGCCACCGGCAGACAGACCCGCCAGACAGATAAAGACACGCGACGTGCGCGTGCGAATCTCAATTGAGCCCTAGGCCAACGCGCGCGGCTGAGGCTATACTCTGCCGCCATGAAGCGCTACGGCCGCTACATCCTACGCCAGCTCCTCGGCCCCTTTATCGTCATCACGCTAGGCCTTACGGCGGTCGTCTGGCTCACCCAGTCTCTACGCTTTGTCGATTTGATCGTCAACAAGGGTCTCTCGGTCCAGACCTTCCTCCATCTCACCCTGCTTCTGCTGCCGTCGTTCTTAAGCGTCATCGCGCCGGTCGCTCTCTTTTGCGCGGTGCTTTTCACCTACAACAGGCTCATGCGCGACAGCGAGCTCATTTCCTTCTCGGCGACGGGCCTGAGCCCCCGCCAGCTCGCGGCCCCGGCACTGCTCCTCGCCGGCGTCGTGGCGTGCGTGAGCTACAGCATGACGCTCTACTTCATTCCGGTGAGTTATCGCGACTTCAAGGAACGTCAATTCACGATCCGCAGCGACTACTCTGGAATTCTGCTCCAGGAGGGCGTGTTCACGACGCTGTTCGACGACGTGACCGTCTATGTGCGCGCAAGAGAGAGTGACGGCGAGCTGCTCGGCATCCTGATACACGACAGCCGGATTCCCCAAGAGCCGATCACGATGATGGCGGAGCGCGGCTCCTTCGTGGAAACCGAGAGCGGGCCGCGTTTCATCATGATCAACGGCAACCGCCAACAGATCGACAAGGAGGCGGGCCGGCTCTCGCTCCTGTATTTCGACAGCTACACCTTGGATCTTGGCGCCGTCACGGCCGATCCGAAGGGGCGCTGGCGGGCACCGAGGGAACGCTTCCTGCCGGAACTCCTGAACCCGAGCGATGATCCCGACGATCAAAACAACCGCGGCAAGCTCTGGGCCGAGGCTCACCAGCGCCTGGCGTCGCCGCTCTACAGCTTCGCCCTGGTGGCGATCGCGCTCGCCGCGCTGCTCTCGGGCCAATTCGACCGCCGCGGCCAATGGCGGCGCCTGCTTGGCGCCGTGGTCGCGGCCTGCGTCTTTGAGGCGGTGGGTCTCGGGCTGGTCAGCGTCACGGCGAAATTTCCGCCGCTGACGGTGCTCATCTATCTCAACGTCGTCGTCACGATCGGGGGCGGCCTGTTCGTCATGATGCGCCGCCCGTGGCGACGCGCGACGCGCCTGTCCCATCCGGCGGGCTCCGGGTAACGGTCGGGCCATGAGGCTTTCCCCCACGTTATCGATCTATTTCGGACGCCAGTTCATCTACGGGGTCGGCCTGGTCATTCTCGTCTTCATCGCGACGATACTGATTTTCGATCTCGTGGAGCTGTTGCGGCGCGGCGCGGCGAAGGAGCATGCGACGATCGGCATCTTGATCCAGATGGCTTTCCTGAAGCTTCCTTTCATGGCGCAGAAAGCCATCCCCTTCGCCGTGCTGATCGGCGGCATGTTGAGCTTCGCGCGTTTGACCCGCTACCACGAGCTCGTGGTGACGCGCGCGGCGGGGGTCTCCGTCTGGCAGTTCCTCCTGCCGGCCATCGTCGTCACGCTTTTGTTCAGCGGTTTCTTGGTCACCGTATACAACCCGCTCGCCTCGGCCATGGTGTCGAAATTCGAGCGCCTCGAGGCGACCTATCTGAAGGGCCGCTCGAGCCTGCTGGCGATATCCTCCTCCGGCCTCTGGTTGCGCCAAGGCGGCGGCACGAGTCAAAGCGTCATCCACGCCCAACGGGTGGTCGAGCCCGAAATGGAGCTCCATGAGGTGATCATCTTCCGGTTCGAGGACAGCGATCGATTCATCGGACGAATCGATGCGGATCGCGCGAAGCTGGAGGAGGGCTATTGGGAGCTCGAAGGCGCCGTGATGACGGGACCGGATCGGCCGAGCTATTTTCTCGACCACTACCGACTCCAGACCGATCTCACCAGCACTCAAATTCAGGACAGCTTCGCCTCGCCGGAGACGCTTTCGTTTTGGGCCCTGCCCGGCTTCATCAAGGTGCTCGAAGAAGCCGGCTTCTCGGCCGTCAGGCACCGCATCCACTGGTATTCCCTGCTCTCGACACCGTTGTTGCTCTGCGCGATGGTGGTCATCGCCGCGAGCTTCTCGTTGCGCCTGACGCGCCGCGGCGGCACGGGCCTGCTCATCACCGCCGGCGTGCTCGTTGGATTCGTCCTTTATTTTCTTTCGGACGTCGTGCTGGCGCTTGGTCTCTCCGGCAAAATACCGGCGACCTTGGCGGCCTGGGTGCCCGCCGGGGTGAGCATGCTTGCCGGCGTCGCGATGCTTTTCCATCTGGAAGACGGTTAGACGGTCATGCGCCGCTTGGTCGCGGCCTGTGTAGCGATCGCGCTTGCCTTTCTGATCGGCGAGGCCGCCGCCCAGGACACCGAAGACGACGGCGCGCCGATCCTGCTGAGCTCGGACGAGCTCACCTATGACTCCGAGCGGGACATCGTCGTCGCCACCGGCCACGTCGAGATCGTGCGGG
>JAPUJA010000134.1 GCA_027296525.1 Pseudomonadota bacterium
ATCCTCAAGGGCTGGCCGCTCCACTGGCTCATCATCGGCGGCTACGTCATCGTCGTGGCGATCACCTACGTGGCGCCCGACGAGATCATCGGGATCGCCTATGACGCGGGCGGGGTGACGACCTCGACCATCACCGTGCCCCTGCTCGCGGCGCTCGGGGTCGGCTTCGCGACCGTGATCCGCGGGCGCAATCCGATGAGCGACGGCTTCGGCATGATCGCGCTCGCATGTATGACGCCGATCATCTTCGTCATGCTGTTCGGAATCCTCTTCTAAGGGCGCGGGCGATGGAACTCGGGAAGCTCGTCGCCGATGCGCTGTTTCAGGTGGTGCTCGACGTCCTGCCGATCGTCGCGATCGTCTTCGTGTTCCAACTCTTTGTTCTGCGCAAGCGGCCGCCCAATCTTCGTCGCGTGCTCGTGGGGACCGTCTATGTCGTGTTGGGCCTCGCGCTTTTCCTGATCGGTCTCGAAGAGGCGCTCTTTCCGATCGGACGGACCATGGCGCAGCAACTCACCGACCCCGCCTTCGTTTCTCCCGAGAGCGCGGGCGCGCTGGCCTTGGGTCTCGCCCAGTCGGTCCATTGGCAGGACTATTACTGGGTCTATCTGTTCGCCGTCGCGATCGGCTTCGCCGCCACCGTTGCGGAGCCCTCGCTCATCGCCGTCGCGATCAAGGCCAATTCCGTCTCGGGCGGAACCGTGCGTTTCTGGGGATTGCGCCTCGCGGTCGCCGTCGGCGTCGCGATCGGCGTCGGGCTCGGGGCCTATCGGATCGTCGTGGGCCTCCCGCTCCACTACTTCCTGATCGGCGCCTATGCCCTGGTCCTGATGCAAACCGTGCTCGCCCGGTCGCGGGCGGCGACCAAGACCATCATCCCGCTTGCCTACGATTCCGGCGGGGTGACGACCTCGACCGTGACCGTGCCGTTGCTGGTGGCGCTCGGCCTCGGCCTCGCCTCGACCATTCCGGGGCGCAGCCCCTTGATCGACGGTTTCGGGCTGATCGCCTTCGCGAGCGTCTTCCCGATCATCACCGTCTTGGCCTATGCCCAGCTCGGCGAGCGCCGCGCCCGCCGCAAGGCATCATCCACCGCAGGAGGAAAAGATGAGGTTTAAGCTGATCGTAGCCCTCGTCGACGACAGCGAAACGGAGGCCGTTTTGGAGGCCGGGCGCGAGGCCGGCGCCACCGGCGCCACGATCGTGACCAGCTGTCGCGGCGAAGGCCTCGAGCGGGGCCGAACGTTTTTCGGCCTCGACCTCACCGGCCGTCGAGATATGCTTCTCTTCGTCGTCGAGGAGCACTTAAGCCGGGCGATTCTCGAACGGATCGCGACCGTCGGCGCCTTCGACGAGAAATCGGGGACCGGCATCGCGCTCCAGATCGACATCGAAGACGCCGTGGGCTTACGCCATCAGATCGAAACCATTCGGAGCGAAATCGAGGACCAAATATGACCAAGGAAGACTACATCAAGGTGCGCCGGGTCATGACGCCGATGCCGAAACCGATCGACGGCCTCGCGACGGTGCGCGAGGCGATCGCGAAGATGAAAGAGGCCAACATCCGCTCGCTCGTGATCGAGAAGCGTCATGAGGGCGATGAGTACGGCATGGTCGTCGTCTCGGACATCGCCAATGAGGTGATCGCGAAGGGCCGCTCGCTCGACCGCACGAACGTCTACGAAATCATGTCGAAACCGGTGCTCACCCTAGACGCCGATATGGACATCAAATACGCCATTCGCCTCCTCGGCCGGTTCGGCCTGTCGCGCTGCCTCGTGGTCGATGACAACGAACTCGCCGGGCTCGTCACCCTACGCGACATGGTCTTTCGTTACGTCGAGATCGACGACGAGAGTGGCGGCGAGCAGGCGTGAGCCGATGGCGAACGGTGTAGGGCGCAAAAACCTGATCTGGCCTGTCATGCGGCCAGTCCCTCCCATAAATTCCGTCCGGGGCAGAATAGCTCGCCATTTAGGGCGGTGCCTCGTAGCGTCGGGGCATGCACAAAATCCTTATTTCCCTACTCCATGGCGTTCTCGCAGGCTTCCGAAGTCAGCTCTTGAACGCGAAGCAGACATTGAGGGCCCAATGCCTTTACGTCCGCTTATGACCCGAAGCTGACGTCGTTAAGCAACTGGGCCAGGTTGAGTTTCTGCTACGAATGGGCCCTTGATATGCGAGGTTGTGGTTGACTGGCCCGACCGGGCCTTGCCTAATTTCCTTATGATAGGTTCCTCTTCCTGTGAGGTAACATGCTTCACGTTGTGGCGCTCGCAATACTCCTTATCGCAGCCGGCTGTTATATGCCGCTGGTGGCCACTGAGTCTCGCTAGTCCTCCTTTCGGTCCTGGGTGCCTGAATGCGTCGAGTGGAATGAAAGGACACGTGCAATGATCGAGGTTTTAGGATCGGGCTTGGCCGGTGCAGTCCTGGTATTCGTCTTTGAGGTAGTTTTCTGGAGAAGTCGCCAAAAACGCAGGCGAGTGAACGGGAACCTGGAGGCGTTGCGTGCCGAGATATCCTATTGCGGCGGATTGGCTCAAGGATTTTTAGAGGATAAAGTGAAGGCTCCCTTATATAGATTGCCGCATATCGTATACGAGAACTCGTTGCCTGTGTTATTTTCGGAAGGTGCCATTGATCAAGAACAAGTCTCAGAGTAGCTTGTCTTCTATCAAGGCGTGAACACGTTCAATCGTGGACTTGATCTTGCTGACAGAAGAAGAATTGAGGGCAACGATAAAGCGTTAGACAAAGAGGTTGAGCGCAATATGGATAAAGCCCAGAAGATAGCTGCCCCGGATGGTGGGATTTATAAGAAAGCACTCCGCATGGCGGAGCAAAAATACAATTGGTGGCAGTTCTAATCGCTAGCAACCCTAATCCCCCGAACATCATGCAAAGGTTTCGCGGCTATTCCCCTCCTCCGCCGGACGAGATCAAGGATTGCAGAAGTTCAACACCATGGCGAGGTCGCCTTTTGGCTAAAGGCGGACGTTCAAGGGACCTAGTTTCAGTGCCCGCTCCTGTCTTAGAAGCAGACTTATGGAACGGGGGCGACCGCGCCTGTCCCAACCTTAATGAGTAGGCGTCCTAGCAATTAGACGGCTTTCTCGTCAGCGACCATAATTCGGGAACGAAATGGCTCAAAGCCGGAAGTCAACGTGGCCGTCGATGCGGCGATCGAGGCGTTGAGCGAGCGTTATTTGACCCGCAAGGTCGGCTGAACGGCGAAAAGCGCGAGCGCTCTGCCGTCGCGGAAGGCGGTCAGTGGATGAGCAGGAAGTGGGCCCATTCGCCGCGACGAATGTTGAGCAGGAGGGAATCGCTCGCGTCGGCGATTTCGAGCAGTTCCTCGGGCATCGTCACCGGCTTCTTGTTGACCGACAAGATAACGTCGCCGGCCTTCAAACCCGCCCGCGCGGCGGCGCTGTCGGGATCGACCGCAAGGACCAAGACGCCTTCCACCGTACCGTAGAGAGACGATCCCGGTTCGATCGTACCCAGCGTTGCGCCCTTGAGCCGCGGGTTCGTCTCATCGGGGGACCGCGCCGCCTGCTGGACCCGCTCGACCGGCTCGCCCACCTGGGCGGTGATGGTGATCTCTTCGCCGTTTCGCGTGACGGTGAGCTCGACGACGTCGCCCACGCGCTTGAGCCCGATCTTATTGCGAAGGTCGGAAGCGTTGCGCACCGGCCGGCCGTCCACGGACGTTACGATGTCGCCGGTCTGGAGGCCCGCCGCCTCGGCCGCCGAGCCCGGCACGACCCGGGTCACGAGGGCGCCGTCCAGGGCATCGACGCCGAAGGCCTCGGCGAGGTCGTGGTCGAGGTCTTGGATGTTGATGCCGAGTAGGCCGCGTTGGACTTCGCCGAACTCGACGAGTTGTTCCATGATTTGATGGGCCATGTTGATGGGAATGGCGAATCCGATGCCGATATTCCCGCCCCTGCCGAGGATTGCCGTGTTGATGCCGATAAGCTCGCCGCGCAGATTGACCAGCGCGCCGCCCGAGTTGCCCGGATTGATGGAGGCGTCGGTCTGGATGAAGTCTTCATAGCCCTCGATGCCGAGGCCCGTGCGTCCAAGCGCGCTCACGATGCCCAACGTCACGGTGTGACTCAGCCCGAAGGGATTGCCCATGGCGACCACGAAATCGCCGACCCGCAACGCTTCGGAATCGCCGATCGGCAGCGCCGTGAGATTGTCCGGCTCGATTTTAAGCACGGCCACGTCGGTCTCCGAGTCGGCGCCGACGAGCTCGGCCTCGAATCGCCGCTTGTCCTTGAATATGACGACGATCTCGTCGGCGTTGGCAACCACATGGCTGTTCGTGATGACATAGCCATTCTCCGCGTCGACGACGACGCCCGAGCCCACGCTCTGGGTTTCGCGCTCTATCGGGCCCTCGGGCAGACCGAAGAAACGCCGGAAGAACGGATCGTTGAAGAGAGGATTCTGCTGGATCTCGACGTGCCCCTTGGTCGCGATGTTCACGACGCCGGGCGCGATTTTTTCCACGACCGGAGCGAGGCTCGGCAGTTCGACGCCGCCGACCTCGGCGGGCGGATTGGTGTCGGCTCGCGCACCGACGGCTGCCAGGGCGAAGAGCCCGGCGGAGAGGAGGGCGATCACGAATCGTCCCGGCATGAATCTCTCCTTTCGGGGCATGGGACTAAAGCGCGGGGTTTGGCGCAGGGTTATTCTCAATTTCTTTCCGACTATCACAAGTCTTTTTCTGCGCCCGCGGAAAGAGATGTGGAGCGGAGGCGATACAGCGCGGGCCAAAGGCAAGCGAGAGCCAGCACGGCTTTCATCTGGGCCGTGCCGGCTCCTGGGGTTCGTCGCGCGCGGCGGCGCGATGAATTTTACGCCGCCTCGCTCTTGATCGCCTTGGCCTCGCCGCCGGAGCTCTGGATCTCGATTCGCCGGGGCCTCATCGCCTCGGGCACCTCGACGGTGAGATCGATCGTGAGCAGGCCATTTCGAAGCTCGGCGCCCGTGGTCTTCACATGGTCCGCGAGCTGAAAGCGGCGCTCGAAGGAGCGGGCGGCGATGCCGTGATAGAGGTAGCCGCCGCTCTTCTCAGCGCCGTCGGGCTTCTTACCCGCCACGGTCAACAGGTTCTCCTGGGAGGTGACCTGGAGCTCGTCTTCGCTGAATCCCGCGATCGCCATGGTCACGCGGTAACGGTGTTCGCCCAGCTTTTCGATGTCGTAGGGCGGGTAGGACGATATGCCCTCATCGGAATTGAAGGCAGCGTCGAACAGCCGGTTGAACCGGTCGAAGCCGACCGTCGAACGGAATAGTGGAGACAAATCGAATGCTTGCATGGTGTCATATCCTCCTTTTGAGCGACATGAACGCACGCGGCCCGCATCGAAGCCAAGCCGCGCCGGTCCTTCAAAATGCGCCGGATCCCACTTCGAGGCCTCCGACGACCCAGATATGGGCGACCTTTTGGAGCTTTCAAGGAGATTTCGGCCTTGAAAACGGCGCCCGGGCACCAGGCCTCCCCGGCCGACTCGGGAAGGGGGCGGGAGGAACGGTTTGACCCTAATGGCCATCGGGAGACGGTCGCATCACGCAATTTGCGACCGTGTTGCGACCGTGAATTTGCCTCCTGTCCAGGCGGCATCGAAAAATTCGGGCCGTTTTGACAAAGGCGGCGAGATGGCGTCTCTGTTAAGGTCCGCCCGCCTGGAAAACTGTGCAAGGGGGCGGGAGGAAAAATGACTCAGCTCTACAGCCACCCGGTCTTTCTGGACCACGACACGGGCGACTTTCATCCCGAATCTCCAAAACGACTCAATGCGATAACTAAGCTTCTCGAGGACGCGGAGTTCGCCGGCTTGGAGCGGTGTGAAGCGCGCGAGGCGAGCGAGGAGGAGCTCGCGCGGGTGCACAGCAAGGCGCACATCGCCGATCTGCTCGCGGCGATTCCCGAACGGGGTCAGGCGGCGCTCGATCCGGACACGGTCGTCTCGCCCCGCTCCGGCGAGGCCGCACGCCGGGCCGCCGGGGCGGTGTGCGCGGCCGTCGATGCGGTCGTCGCGGGCGAGACCGATAACGCCTTCTGTGCCGTGCGCCCGCCGGGCCATCACGCGGAGCCCGAGCGAGCCATGGGATTCTGCATCTTCAACAATGTCGCGATCGGCGCCCTGCACGCCCGGGTCCACCACGGGCTCGAGCGTGTCGCAGTCGTCGACTTCGACGTGCATCACGGCAACGGAACCCAAGCCGTTTTCGTGCGTGATCCGCACCTCTTTTACGCATCGACTCACCAGGCGCCGTTCTATCCCGGAACGGGCGCGCGCGATGAGCGCGGGCTCGGCAATATCGTGAACGTGCCGCTTGCGGCGGGCGCTGGATCCACCGAATTCCGGAAGGCGATGAGTGATGAGATCCTTCCGGCCTTGCGCGCTTTCACGCCCGACCTCGTGATGATCTCGGCCGGGTTCGACGCGCATCGAGACGATCCGCTGGCGGGGCTTCGCTTGGTCGAGGCGGATTATCGCTGGGTCACCGAGGAGCTTGTCCGGCTCGCGCGCGAGACTTGCGGTGGCCGCGTGGTCTCGGCGCTCGAAGGAGGCTACGACCTGGCGGCGTTGGCGGCCTGTTGCCGGGAGCATCTGCGCGGCCTCGCCGGTGCGTGAGAGAGGCGCACTTGCCCTCATTGGAGGCTGAGCTTACACTTCCGCGCGTTTGGGGGGGCCGGGAGCATCATGGCCAAGAAGAGTGTTTCGTCCAATATCAAGGCCATGAGCTTTGAAGCGGCGCTCGGGGAACTCGAGGAAATCGTCGAGGAGCTCGAACAGGGCCAGGGGGAGTTGGAAAAGGCGATCACGGCCTACGAACGGGGCGTTGCCCTCAAAACCCACTGCGAAGCGAAGCTGACGGAAGCCCAGCTCAAGGTGCAGAAGATCACCGTCGATCTCGAGGGGGCCGCCCGCGGCGAGAACATGAAGAGCAACTGAGGTCGCCGTTTGACTCGTCTAAGCGAGGCACTGAGACGCGCCACCGACAGCGTGAACGAGACCCTGGAGAGCGTCCTCCCCACAGGGGATGGCGCGGAGGGTCGGCTGTTCGAGGCGATGCGTTATTCGATCCTCGGAGGGGGAAAACGTCTGCGTCCCTTCGTCGCCATCAGCTGCGCCGATCTTTTCAATGTGCCGCGCGATTGGTCGCTGCGCGCCGGGGCGGCGGTTGAGCTCGTGCATACCTATTCGCTCGTCCATGACGACCTTCCGGCGATGGACGACGATACCTTGCGGCGCGGGCAACCCACCTGCCATGTGCGCTATGACGAGGCGACCGCGATTCTGGTGGGGGACGCGTATCAATCCTTGGCTTTCGAGATCTTAACGACGCCCGAGACGCATCCGGATCCCGGCGTGCGCTGCCGTCTCGTCCATGCGCTCGCGACGGCGATCGGTGGCCGCGGCATGATCAGCGGCCAGATGATCGATCTCGCCGCGGAGAATCGCGAACTCGATATCAGGGAGATCACACGTCTCCAGCAACTCAAGACCGGCGCCCTCATCGGGGTCTCCTGTGAGGCGGGCGCGATCCTCGCCCAGGCGCCGGACGAGGCGCACACCGCGCTTCGGGGTTACGCACACGATCTCGGGCTCGCCTTTCAGATCGCGGACGACCTGCTCGACAACGAAGGCACGGAAGCCGATCTCGGCAAGTCGGTGGGAAAGGACGTGGCGGCGGGAAAGGCGACCTTCGTCTCCGTTTTGGGAGCCGATCGGGCGCGTCGGCAGGCCCATCTCCTGGTCGATCAGGCGATCGAGCATCTCGATATGTTCGGCGATAAGGCGAATCTGCTGCGCGACGTCGCACGCTATATGGTCGAGCGCAAGAACTGAGACACGAGGCCCCGCGCCGAGCGTGCGCCCAACCGCTCTTGAGGCAAGGCCGTGGTGGGATGCGATTCGCCGATTCCTAAAATCCGACTCGACAGCTTGATCGTCGAACGCGGGCTCGCGGAGAGCCGCGAAAAGGCGCAGGCCCTCGTCATGGCGGGCCGCGTCTTCTCGGGCGAACGGCGTCTCGATAAGGCCGGAACGCGGGTCACGCGGGACATCGACCTCGAGGTCCGTGGGGGGCTGCATCCTTGGGTCTCGCGCGGCGGCGTGAAGCTCGCCCACGGGCTCGAGGTCCTTGGCATCGAGCCCGGGGGCGCCATCGCCCTGGACATTGGCGCCTCGACCGGCGGGTTCACGGATGTTCTCTTGGCCCGGGGCGCGAAAAAGGTCTATGCGGTCGATGTCGGCCGGGGCCAGCTCGCCTGGAAGATCAGGAACGATCCGCGGGTCGTCGTTCTGGAGGGCGTGAACGCGCGCCGGCTTGCCCGGGCCGATCTGCCCGAAGCGGTCGATCTCATCGTGTGCGATGCGAGCTTTATCGGACTTCGCACCGTCCTTCCCAACGCGCTCCGCCTGGCCGCCCCGGGTGCCCGGCTCGTCGCGCTGATCAAGCCGCAGTTCGAGGTGGGGCCAGAACGCGTCGGAAAGGGCGGCATCGTGAGAGAGCCGACGCTGCATCGCGAGGTCTGTGAGACGATCCGCCGCTGGCTCGAGGAGGAGATGGGCTGGCATGTGATCGGGATCACCGAGAGCCCGATCAAGGGCGCGGAGGGGAACAAGGAGTTTCTGATCGGCGCGGCGCGCTAGGGTCTGGCCTCAATTAGGCATAACCCACTGAGTTGATTCATTGATGGTGCGCTGCTTGCCAGATTAGAATCGTTTAATTTCAATGAGCTAGCGTTAATTGAGCACGGACCCTAGCGCGCGAACTTGTGGTATTCGGGATTGGGCTGCATGTCGACGCCGGAGGCCAGGCGGTTCGTCATGTTGTAGAAGCCGGTGACGTCACAGATGTCGAAAATGTCTTCATCGCTGAAACCGGACTCGCGTAACCTTTGCCGATCGGCCTCCTCGATCCTGTCGGGTGTCTCGGTGAGTTTGGCGGCGAAGTCGAGCATCACTCGTTGGCGCGCGCTCAGCGGCGCGGCGCGGTAATTCATCGCGACTTTCTCTCCAAGGCTTGGATCGCCCGAAAGCTGGCGCACCGCGGCGCCGTGCGCGGTGATGCAGTAGTAGCAGTGATTGAGCGAGGAGACGGTCACCGCGATCATCTCACGTTCCAATTTGGAAAGACCCGAGTCCCCCAGCATCAACGCATTGGAATAGTTGCGAAAGTGGTGAAACTTGTCGGGCCGCAGCGTGTAGGCGCGAAGCACGTTGGGAACGAACCCGAGCTTTTCGATGCATCGGGCAAAAATCTCCTTGATTTCCACGTCGAGGCGCCGCGGGCTCGGGATCTTAAGCGCCATCACCTCATTTTGCCTCGTTCCCCGGCGCGACCGGCCGGCTTGCGGGCTCTTGCCGCGCTTGGTCGTCTTCGGCTTTGCGCGCGCCATCACCTGACCTCCTGAAAGCGATATCGCGTGACGCGGGCAGCCTTTAGCCGCCGCATTGGGCCCGGTGGCGGAGCCGATGATCCGCGAGCAGGCAGGCCAGCATGGCCTCGCCCACCGGCACGGCCCGGATACCCACGCAAGGATCGTGGCGGCCCTTGGTCGAGATCTCCGTCTCCTCGCCGGTCGTGGTGACGGTGCGGCGCGCGGTGAGGATCGAGCTCGTGGGCTTCACGGCGAAACGGGCGACAACGTCTTGACCGGTCGTGATGCCACCAAGCACACCACCTGCGTTGTTCGAGAGAAAGGCGACCTTGCCCTCCTTCATGCGCATTTCATCGGCGTTTTCCTCGCCGCTCAACGTCGCCGCCTTGAACCCGGCGCCGATCTCGACGCCCTTGACCGCGTTGATGCCCATGAGAGCGGCTGCGAGTTCCGCGTCAAACTTTCCGTAAACCGGCGAGCCAAGGCCGGGCGGTGCGCCCGTAACGACGAGCTCGATCACCGCGCCCATCGAGCTTCCCCGTTTGCGCGCCACGTCGAGCGCCGCCTCCCAGCGCCGGACGGCCTCCGGATCGGGGCACCAAAAGGGGTTCTGTTCGACTTGCGCCCAGTCCCAATTGCCACGCTCGATCGGGTCCGCGCCGAGCTGGATGACGGCACCCCGTATCGCGACGTCTTCGCCGAGTATCCGCCGAGCGATGGCACCGGCAGCGACGCGCATGGCCGTTTCCCGCGCGCTCGCCCGCCCGCCGCCGCGGTAATCGCGAATGCCGTATTTGATCTGATAGGTGTAATCCGCGTGCCCGGGGCGGAATTTATCTTTGATCGTCTCGTAGTCTTTGGAACGGGCGTCCTCGTTCTGGATGATCAGGCCGATCGGCGCGCCCGTGGTGAGGCCCTCGAAGACACCGGAGACGATCCGTACCCGGTCGGATTCGCGTCGTTGGCTGGTGAAGCGCGATTGACCGGGCTTGCGCCGGTCCAGCCAGTGTTGAATCCAGGCCTCATCGAGTGCGAGCCTCGGGGGCGTGCCGTCCACGACGCAGCCGATCTGCTCGCCGTGGCTTTCTCCCCAGGTGGTGAAACGGAAGAGGACGCCGAAGGTGTTGCTCGACAATTCTTGAGACCGTCTCAGACGATGGAGATGTCCGGGGCGTCGGGATGCTTCATCCCGACGACGTGATAGCCGCAGTCCACATGGTGGATCTCGCCCGTGACGCCGCCGCTCAAATCGCTCAACAGATAGACCGCCGCACCACCCACCTCGGCGGTGGTGACGTTGCGCCGAAGCGGTGAGTTGAGCTCGTTCCACTTCAAGATGTAACGGAAATCGCCGATGCCGGAGGAGGCCAACGTCCTGATCGGGCCCGCCGATATGGCGTTGACTCGGATGTTCGATGAGCCCAGATCGGCCGCGAGGTAGCGCACACTCGACTCGAGCGCCGCCTTCGCCACGCCCATGACGTTGTAATGAGGCATCCAGCGTTCGGCGCCGAAATAGGTCAGGGTCAGCAGACTTCCGCCGTTCGGCATGAGGTCGATGGCCCGCCGGCAGAGC
>JAPUJA010000135.1 GCA_027296525.1 Pseudomonadota bacterium
TCGGCGCCGCGAACGAGGATCGTCTCCTCATGCCGGTGGAATTCCTCGGAGCCGTTGGGCGTGAGGTAGCGCCCGGGATCCTCCGGGTCGAGCCGTTCGACGAAGAGGTCCTGGACGTCCGGGTTGGTATTGGTGAAGCCCCAGGCGATCCGATCGGTGCGCCCGAGCACGGGCACGGGAAGGCCGGGCAGGGTCGCGCCGATCACCTCGAGGCCCGGCCCGCTCAAATGTGCGAGGTACCATTGGGACGGCGCGTCGAGCGAGAGGTGCGGGTCGTTGGCAAGCAGCGGCGCCCCGCTCGCGGTGTGGTTCCCTGTGACGACCCAGCTGTTCGAGCCGAGTGTGCTGAAGGGTGCCGGCGGGATGCCCTCGGCGAGCGCCTCGAGCGGCAGCCCGTCGAGAAGATCGGACATATCGGCCGTGCTTGCCGGTTCGTCCGGCGGATAGGGCGGCCAGAGCTCGGCGATGAAGTCGAGCGGCAATTTCCGGGCGAGGCGGGCGCGCAGCAGCTCGTCGCGCCAGTTGCCCGCCAGGTCCCAGGCCATCAGCTTGAGCTCGACGAGGCTGTCGGCCATGGTCCAGGGTTCCGGTGCGACGTTCAGCACGATGAACTCGAGAGGCAGCGCTCCGGAGCGGGTCGCGAGATAGGCGTTCACGCCCTCGGCATAGGCCGCGAAGGCCATCTGGGTTTCCGGATCGAGCTCATTCAAATTGGCCTCGGCGGCGCGGTAGATGCCGAGCACCCGCATGAAACGATCGATCCCGATCGTGCGGGCGCCGAAGATCTCCGAGAGGCGTCCGGCGCCGGTGCGGCGCTGCATCTCCATTTGCCAGAGCCGGTCCTGGGCGTGCACGAAGCCCATGGCGAAATAGAGGCTCCGTTCGCTCCCGGCATAGATGTGGGGAATACCGTGGGCGTCGCGAATGATCTCGACCGGCGCCGTCAATCCGCTCACGCGAATCTCGCCGTCGATCGTCGGAAGCGAGGTCCGGAGCCACAGATACGCGCCGCCGATCACGGCGGCGATCACGAGCAGGCTGAGCGCGAGGCTGAGGCCGAGCCATTTCATGCCGGCTACGATCTCTTCGGCGAGGCGCCTTCGACGAAACGGAGGATCGATTCGCGATCGGCGTCGAGTTCCGGCGCGGGCGGGCGCGTCGCCTCGTCGGGAAAGGCGGAGAGCTTGATCGGATTGCCCGCCATCCTGAGCGGCCCCGCCACCGGATCGTCGGTCGTCACCACCATCTTGCGCGCCTGAATCTGCGGCTCCGCGATCGCCTGTGCGACGTTGTTGATCGGCCCGGAGGGAATGCCGTGCCGGTTGAGGAGCTCGAGCCATTCGCTTGTCGTCTTCGCCGCGAGCGCCGATTCGATCTCGGCCTTGAGCGCGTCGACATTTTCCACGCGCGAGTCGTTGCTCGTGAAGCGCCGATCGTCGCTGAGATCAGCCCGGCCGATGAGCGCACTGAATTCGCGAAACAGCGCGTCGTTTCCGGCCGCGACGGCGACGTAGGAATCCTTAGTGCGATAAGCGTCGAACGGCGCGATGGAGGGGTGGCGTGCGCCGATCGGGCACGGCACCTCGCCCGTGGCGAGGTAGCGGGCGATGGCGTTCTCGAGGATTGCGATTTGGGAATCGAGCATGGCGACATCGATCTTAATCCCCTCGCCGTTCGTCTCGCGATGATAAAGGGCCGTGCTCACCCCGATTGCCGTGAACAGGCCGGCGGCGATGTCGCCGATCGAGGTGCCGACCCGGGTGGGCGGCCCGCCCGGATGCCCCGTCAGGCTCATGATGCCGCCCATGGCCTGAACCACGAGGTCGTAGGCGGGCCGGTGGGACTCGGGTCCGGTATGGCCGAAGCCCGAGCACGCCGCGTAGACGAGGCGCGGGTGGCGCGCGTGCAGCTCGTCCCAGCCATAGCCCAAGCGCTCCATCGTGCCCGGCCGGAAATTCTCGACCAGAACGTCGGCGCGTTCCAGAAGCCGCTCGAACAAGAGACGATCTCCCTCGCTTTTGAGATCGAGCGCGATGCTTTCCTTGCCGCGATTGAGCGAGGCGAAATAGCCGGACTTGCCATTGACGAAGGGTCCGAAGCGGCGTGAATCGTCGCCATTGGGCGCCTCGACCTTGATGACCCGCGCCCCGAGGTCGCTCAAGAGCATGGTACAATAAGGCCCGGCGAGCACCCGGGTGAGATCGACGACGATGACGCCCGAGAGAGGGCCTTTGGTGCTCATGGCTCGCGTTCTCCGTTGTTCCGGTCTTGTAGGAGGGTTCTTAACGGAGCGCGGGCATACTCGCAATCAGCCCGTGGGGCCCGGTCTCGCGGGCGCCGGCGTAAGGCGCGCCGCGATCGGGGAGTGAAGGATGGCAAGCAATCCGGTTCTCAAACGCGCGGCAGCGCGGAGCGTGCGTTACGACACGGTCGAGGCGATGATCGCCGCGCTCGATCCGAGCTATCCTGTCTATTGTCTGCGCTCTTCGGTGCTGCGTGAGCGCACGCGGCGCTTCCTCGACTCCTTTCCCGGGACCGTGCTCTACGCCGTCAAGTGCAACCCCCACCCGCTCGTCTTGCGTGCCCTCTACGAGGAAGGCATCCGCCACTTCGACACCGCCTCGCTGCCCGAAATCGCGCAGGTGCACGAGATGTTTCCGGATGCCACGGCCTATTTCCATCACCCGGTCAAGAGCCGCGCCGTGATCGTCAACGCCTATGAAGTGTATGGCGTGCGTCACTTCGTCGTCGATCATATAGACGAGTTTCGCAAATTGGTGAGCGAGACGGGCGCGCGCGACCTCATCATCATGGTACGCATGGCGACGCCTGAGTCCGGCGCGGCCTACAATCTGTCGGCGAAGTTCGGCGCGCGCCCCGATGAGGCGGTCATGCTTTTGAAGACCGCCGATGAAGAAGGCTATCGCACGGGTCTCGCGTTTCATGTCGGCTCCCAATGCCTCAATCCGGCGGCCTTCAAGATCGCGCTCGACATCGCGAATCGCGTTCTCGATGCGAGCGGCGCGAAGATCGACTATCTCGACGTGGGCGGCGGCTTTCCCGCCGCCTATGTGGGGCGCGAAACGCCGCTGCTCGAGGATTACTTCGCCGCGATCCGGACGGGACTCGAGCAGTTGAAGCTGCCGCAAGGTTGTGAGGTGCTCTGCGAGCCGGGCCGAACGCTGGTCGCCAACGGCTGCACGCTGGTCACGCAGATTCACTTGCGCAAAGGCGACAGCCTCTACCTCAATGACGGCATCTATCAGAGCTTCAGCGAGCTCGTCGCCGGCTATATCCGTCTGCCGGCCCGCCTCCTGCGCCCCAATGGGGCGCCGTCCGAGCGCTCGATGGACTTTACCATCTACGGCCCGACCTGTGATTCGCTCGACGTGCTGCCTGTCCCGGTGCACCTGCCCGCGGACGCGCGCGAAGGGGATTGGATCGAGTTCGGGCGAATCGGGGCCTACAGCAACGCGGTGTCCACCCGGTTCAACGGCTTCTATACCGACACCTTCGTCGAGATCGGCGACGCCTCCTGGCCGCCCCGGAATGTCTGATCCCCGGAATGTTTGATCCCCGGTGCGTCTGATCGCCGG
>JAPUJA010000136.1 GCA_027296525.1 Pseudomonadota bacterium
ATCTGGACCTGCTCGGTCTTGAGCTTCTTGCCCCTCCCCGTCGTGCGCTCGATGATCACGGAGACCGATAAGCGCACGCCTTCCGTGATCAAGGAGAAGTTCAGGGATGACGAGGCGTTCCGCGGGCATGTGACGCGCTACCTCGATCACTTCGAAAAGCTTCTCGCGGACGCGAAAGAATGCGATCCGGAAAATGTTTTGAGTTCCACGTTCCTGTCGGCCGAAGTCGGCAAGCTCTACGTGTTTCTTGCGCGCGCGGTGGGGCGGCTGAACTGACGGCAAGCTTGCTGCGGAACCGCAACATTTCTTTAAAATTTCCGTGTTAGACATGGGGGCCGTCGCTGCGCCTCTGGAGCTTGCTGTGCTCGGTGGACTCGTCGGATGATCGAGGGCCGAAATTTGAGCTTCGTCGACAAGACGCTCGACAATCTACGCAACGCATGGCGCGAGATCAGGGGATCGACGCGCATCGCGGCGACCGGCGCCGTGCGCGCAGACCTTCCGGACGACGATCTCGTGCGGGTCGAAAGGCTCGTGCATGAGTGCCTCGAGGCGCGAGGCGGCGAGGTATCCGCGCGCGCGCGCGCCGCGGATCTGGGTCAGACCTACTTGACTCTCGACGCAGAGGGGCGCCTGCGCTTTCTTCAGCTGCTTGTCCGCGAGTTCGGCCCGGACCGCACGGTGATCGACCGGGCGATGAGTGAACTCGACAAGGCGCCCGCCGGCGAGTTGCGTCTTCACGCCGAGGCGCGGTTGCGCGACGCCCTCGTCTCGCCGCGCGCAAAATTGTTCACCCAGTTCACGGCATTGCCCGACGGCGTGAAGTTTCTCGTCGATATGCGCGCCGAAGTGCGGCCGCTTGTCATGGAGGACCGGGAGCTGATGGCGCTCGAGGCCGACCTGATGCGCCTGTTCCAGTCCTGGTTCGACGTCGGCTTCCTGGACCTCGAGCGAATCACCTGGGAATCGCCCGCCTCCTTGCTCGAAAAATTGATCGCCTATGAAGCCGTCCACGACATTCACTCCTGGGACGCCCTCAAGAAGCGGCTCGCACCCGACCACCGCTGTTTCGCCTTTCTGCATCCCAGGATGCCGGGCGAACCCATCATCTTCGTCGAGGTCGCGCTCGTCGAGGGCATGTCCAACAACATTCAGAGGTTGATCGACGAGGACGCGCCGCCGCGCGATCCGCACGAGGCCGATACCGCGATCTTCTACTCGATCTCGAACGCGCAGAAGGGCCTCGCCGGGATGAGCTTCGGTGGCTTCCTTATCAAGCAGGTGGTCGACGATCTCGCCCGTGAGTTCAAGGGGCTCAAGACCTTTGCCACCTTGTCGCCCGTGCCCGGCTTCTGCGGCTGGCTCGATCGCTGCCTCGCCGGGCCGGAGCAAAGTCTCTTGGACGATATCGACATGAAGGCTCTCGTCAAAGCGACGGGAAAGGAACGGCCAGCGGAGGCGATTCGGATGGCTCTCGGCGAGAACTGGCCCCAAAACGAAGAGCTGGCGGAGGCGCTGCGCGAGCCGTTGACGCGACTCTGTGCGCGCTACCTGTTGGCGTTGCCGGGCGACGGTTCGCCGCCGGATCCGGTGGCGCGATTCCATCTACGCAACGGGGCGCGTATCGAGCGTATCAACTGGCTCGCCGACAGCTCGTCCAAGGGCATCGCGCAGTCCGCCGGCATGATGGTCAACTACAACTATCGCCTGGCCGACATCGAGGAGAATCACGAGGCCTTCGTCGCGGAAGGACACGTCATCGCGAGCGGCGCCGTGAAGACGTTGGCCAAGGGCGGCGCGTTCGCGCGCCGGCGAAAGGAACGCGAATAGGCAACGCCTAGGCGCTTTCGCCGGTCGTCTCGTTGAGAGGCAACGCCGTTCGATACTTCACCTGCTTGAGCGAGACACTCGATTTGATGCTGGCGATCCCTTTGACGCGGGTGAGGTGACCCATCAGCAGGCGCTCGTAGCTCGGCAGATCCGGCACGACCACGCGCAGCAGGTAATCGGCATCCCCGGTCATGAGATAGCATTCCATCACCTCCGGCAGCCCGAGGACCTCGGATTCGAATTCTTCGAGCGCGGTCTCGGCCTGCCGTTCGAGGGTGACCTGGACGAAGATGCTGACAGGGAGCCCGACGGCGGCGGGCTCGAGCAGGCTGACATGGCGGCGGATCACGCCCTGCGCCTCGAGCTCGCGCACCCGGCGCAGGCAGGCCGAGGGTGAGAGAGCGACCCGGCGCGCGAGCTCCGCGTTCGAGACGCGCGCGTCCTCCTGCAGCTCAGCCAGGATGGCACGGTCGATGCGATCGAGAGCCTTGTAGGACAGGTTCTTTCTCCAAAAGCGATATTTGAACAATATTATTGCGCAAAATTGCGCTCAGAAGGCTAATTTCGCAACTAAATTCGATCGGATCGTTGCTAATATTGCGTTAGCAACTTTTGCTTATAAGCGGTGGCGTGAGGGACCATCTCGCGCTGCCCTGGGGCCGCCCTTCGGATGATCGCCCGTCTCACCGCCGTGCCATCCGCGCCCATCCCCTCGATCGATCGCGGGCGCCTCGAATGCCTGTGCGACCTCGAGCGCAAGGTGCTTTGGCTTTCCACCTGGATAATCCATCACGCCAACCATCTGCGCCCGAACCGCGACGGGCTGAAGGTCGGGGGCCATCAGGCGTCCTGCGCCTCGATGACCACCCTGATGACGGCGCTCTACTTCCACAGCCTGAAGCCCCAGGATCGGGTGGCGGTCAAGCCCCACGCGGCCCCGGTCTACCACGCGATCCAATATCTCCTGGGCCGGCAGAGCCGCGAGCAACTCGAGCGCTTCCGCGCGTTGGGCGGGGCCCAGGCCTACCCCTCGCGCACCAAGGATGCGGACGGGGTCGATTTCTCGACCGGCTCCGTCGGCTTGGGCGCGGCTCTCACGCTCTTCGCCTCCCTGGCGCAGGACTATCTGCGGCTTCACGAACTGATCGACCAGGACGCCGCCCTGGGCCGCATGATCGCGCTCATCGGCGACGCCGAGTTCGACGAAGGCAACATGTTCGAGGCCGTGCTCGAAGGCTGCAAGCACGACGTGCGCAATCTCTGGTGGATCATCGACTACAACCGGCAGAGCCTCGATGCCGTGCTTTCCGATGAGCGGCTGTTCCGCCGCTTCGACCATCTCTTCGAGGTCATGGGCTGGAAGGTGATCACGCTCAAATACGGCAAGCGTCAGGAAGCGGCCTTCGCCCGTCCCGGCGGCGAGGCCTTGCGTGAATGGATCGACGACTGCCCGAACTCGCTCTATTCGGCGCTGACCTTCAAGGGCAACGGCTGGCGGGAGAGGCTCGAGTGCGACCTCGGCCGGGTCCCCGGCATCAAGGCCCTGCTCGACGATCACGACGAGGAAGAGCTTCACGCCCTGATGACCAACCTCGGCGGCCACGACATGGAGACGGTGCTCGAGGCCTTCGACGGCGCCGAGGGCGATCGGCCGCACTGCTTCATCGCCTACACCATCAAGGGCTACAGGCTGCCTTTTGCCGGGCACAAGGACAACCATTCGGATCTCATGAATCCGGCCCAGATGGCGCGCTTCAAGACCGCCCAGGGGATCCCCGACGGTGCGGAGTGGGAGCCCTTCGCCGGGATGGAGGCGCGCGCGGATGCGCTCGAGTGCTTCCTCAAAGGCACGCCGCGCGCCTCGGACGCGCGCGCCTCGGACGCGCGCGCGCCGGCGCCCGCGCGCATCGTTCCGGTGCCACGCCCGCTGCCGATCCCGGTGGCCCGGCAGTCCTCGACCCAGGAGGCGTTCGGCCGGATCCTGAGCGAGCTCGCGAAGGGCGAGAGCGCGCTCGCGGCGCGCATCGTCACGGCCTCGCCCGACGTCACGGTCTCGACCAATCTCGGCGGCTGGGTCAATCGGCGCGGGCTCTTCGGTCGGGCGGATCGGCCCGACCTGTTCCGTCAGGAGAAGGTCGCCTCGCCCCAGCGCTGGGCGGCTTCGCCCTCGGGTCAGCATGTCGAGCTCGGGATCGCTGAGCACAATCTGTTCCTGCTGCTCACCGCGCTCGGCCTGTCGGGGGCGCTTTATGGCGAGCGCCTCCTGCCGATCGGCACCCTCTACGATCCGTTCATCCAGCGCGGGCTCGACGCCCTCAATTATGGCTGTTACACCGACGCGCGCTTCATGGTCGTGGCGACCCCTTCGGGCATCAGCTTGGCCGCGGAAGGCGGCGCCCACCAATCGGTCGCCACCCCGCTCATCGGCATCGGGCAGCCCGGCATGGTTGCCTTCGAGCCCGCCTTCGTCGACGAGCTGGCCGCGGTCATGGCCTGGTCCTTCGAGCATATGCAGGCGCCCGAGGGCGGATCGGTCTATCTCAGGCTCTCCACCCGGCGCCTCGAACAGCCCCGGCGCGCCCTGACCCCGGAACTCGAAAAGGAGCTCATCGAGGGTGCGTACTGGCTCGTGCCCCCGGCGCCGGGCGCCGATCTCGCCCTGGTCTTCACCGGGGCCGTGGCGCCCGAGGTCCAGGAAGCGCATCGCCAGATCGCGCAGGATCTGCCGGGTGCGGGACTGCTCGCCGTGACCTCGGCGGACCGCCTGCATGCGGGCTGGCGTCAGGGGGCCGGGGACGAGCCTTCCCCGGCCGAGCGCCTGCTCGAGGCGCTCGCGC
>JAPUJA010000137.1 GCA_027296525.1 Pseudomonadota bacterium
CAGGCCGAGCTCCGCGAACGGGAGGAAGAGCCCCGAGCGCGCGCCGACCACGACGCGCGCCTCGCCCGTCGCCACGGCCCGCCAGGTCTCGCGTCGCTGGCGCGCGCCCAGGTCCGAGTGCCATTCGGCGGGCGTGACGGCGAAACGGCGCCGGAAGCGCTCGAGCCATTGGGCGCCGAGCGCGATCTCGGGCAACAACACGAGCACCTGCCGGTCGCGTTCGAGGGCGCCCGCGGCGGCGTCGAGATAGACTTCGGTTTTTCCGGCGCCCGTCACCCCGTCGAGCAGCATCGTGGCGAAACCACCTTGGTGTGCCCGGTCCTTGAGGCGGACGGCGGCGGCCGCTTGCTCAGGCGAAAGGGTCGCTCCCGCACGGCGCCAGTCGGGGGCTGAAAAGCGTCGCGCCGCGGGCAGCTCGAGGGTTTTCAGCGCGCCCGCCTTGGCGAGCCCGCGCACGACGCCGGCTCCCACGGCGGCCTCGCGCGCGAGCTCGGTCAGGCCCCGGGGCGGGCCCTCGGCGGCGAGCGCGAGCACCCGTTGGCGCGCCTTCGTCAGGCGTTTGGCCGGCCGATTGCCGAGCGCGTAGGCGATCCTGGGGGCGGGCGGTTCGAGCGCCTTGGGCACGCTCATCGCCATGCGCAACACCGCGCCGCGGGGCGAGAGCGTGTAGCCCGCCACCCAGTCGACGAGACGCCGGAGGCCGGACGGCATGGCCGGACAATCGAGCTCGGTCGTGACCTCCTTCAGCGACGACCCCTCGGGCGAAGGACGCTCGGAGGGTTGCTCGTCCCACACCACGCCGATCATCTGGCGCCGCCCAAAAGGAACGCTGACGAAGCTGCCGGGCCTCGCGACACAGCCTTCGGGCAAGCGATAGTCGTAGACCTCGCCGAGGGGCACGGGCACGAGCACATGCACGCGTGCCGCCGATGGCGGGGCGTCGGAGGTGGCATGGGCGACACGCATCGGCTACACTCTGCCAACGAAGATGAGCGACCACAAGGCGCCCGCCCGGACGCTTGCATCACATAAGGACGCCGCCCATGAAGTTCTTCGTCGATACCGCCGACATCGCCGAGATTCGTGATCTGGCGGCGACGGGGCTGCTCGACGGGGTGACCACCAACCCCTCGCTCGTTGCCAAGAACGGCGGCGACTTCTTCGAGGTGGTCAAGGAGATCTGCGCGCTCGTGTCCGGGCCGGTGAGCGCCGAGGTGACCGCCATCGAGGTCGACGCGATGGTCGCGGAAGGGCGCAAACTCGCCGAGATCGCGCCCAACATCACGGTCAAGGTGCCGCTCACCTGGGATGGCTTGAAGGCTTGCCGCTCGCTCGCCCAAGGCGGCATCAAGGTGAACGTCACGCTCTGTTTCTCGTCCGCCCAGGCGTTGCTCGCGGCCAAGGCGGGAGCGACCTTCGTCTCGCCCTTCGTCGGGCGCTTGGACGACATCGGTCAGAACGGCATGGCGCTGATCGGCGAGATTTGCACGATCTACCGCAACTATCCCGAGACCATCACGACGCAAGTGCTGGTCGCGTCGATTCGCCATCCCCTGCACGTCATCGAGGCGGCCAAGCTCGGCGCCCATGTGGCGACCATCCCGCCCAAGATCTTGCGCCTGCTCGTGGCCCATCCCCTGACCGACAAGGGGCTCGCCGCATTCCTCGCCGATTGGGAGAAGACGGGCCAGGCGATCCTTGCGCGCTGAGCCCTGGATCGGGACGTGCGGCCGGCCGGATGCGCGGGGCGCTGAGGAAGCCCGGCCATGACCCTTGGCCCGGACGACGTTTTGAAGGGCGCGGGCGCCTTCGGGCCCCACTATTTCGCGGGCGAAGACGAGGTTCTGGCCGCCGTCGGCGGCTGGCTCGGCTGGCTCGGGGCGGAGCGGCGCGTCTCGCCCCACACCTTCGAATCCTACGGTCGCGATCTCGCGGGGTTCTTGAAGTTCATCACCCTGCATCGCGGGGGCCGGCCAGGGCTTTCGGATCTCGAAGGGCTCACGCCGGCGGATTTTCGCGCCTATCTCGCGAAGCGCGTGGGCGAGGGGAGGAGCAAGGCGTCGAACGCGCGCGCGGTTTCGGTCTTGCGCGGCTTCTTCCGCTATCTCGAGCAGACCGGTCGGCGCAAAAATAGAGCCATCGGCGGCTTGCGTGCGCCCCGGCTCGATCGGCGGCTGCCCCGCCCTCTGAGCCCGGCGGAGGCCGAGGCCGTGCTCTCGGCGGCGGGCGAGGCTGGGCGCGAGCGCTCACGGGGCGTGCCCGAGCCCGAATGGCTCGCGAAGCGGGACCTCGCGCTCTTTCTTCTGCTCTATGGCGCCGGGCTTCGCATCGGCGAGGCGTTGAACCTCGGGCGGGGTGATATCGCCCCGGACGCCGAGGCGATCGTGATCATGGGAAAAGGCCGCAAGGAACGTAAGGTCCCGATCCTTGCCGTCGTGGGAGCGGCGCTCGCCGATTATCTCGACGCCTGCCCGTTCGAGGCGCCGCGCGGTGCGCCGCTGTTTTTTGGACGGCGGGGGGGACGTCTGGGGGCTGGCGTCGTCCAGGCGCGCCTGCGCCGTTTGCGGGCCGCGCTCGACTTGCCGGAGAGCGCGACGCCCCACGCGCTCCGGCACAGTTTCGCGACCCACCTGCTCGAAGGTGGCGCGGACCTTCGAACGATCCAGGAGTTGCTCGGCCATGCGAGCCTCTCGACCACGCAGCATTACACCGAGGTCGACGAGGCGGGGCTCCTGAAGGCCTATCGTGGGGCCCATCCTCGCGCCCGGGGCTAGGGTGCGTGCTCGTAAAGAGCGCTCGCCTCGGATCGGGAGCCTGGTCGGCGGGCTTGAGGCGGGGAATTCCGGTTAAGATGGCCGCAATGAACCGAAATATCGCCGAAACACTTTCAAACACGCGCAGAAGGATTCTTGGACATGAGTGTCATCGGAAAAGTCGATAGCCTCTGGCGCTATCCGGTCAAGAGCATGGGGGGCGAGGGGCTGGAGGAGGCGTTCATTGGATTTTCTGGCGTCTATGGCGACCGCCTCTTCGCCTTCAAGAGTTCCGCCAGTCCCAAGGGGTTCCCCTATCTGACGGGGCGGGAGCAGAAGGAGATGCTGCTCTATCGCCCTCGGTTCCGTCACCCGGAAAAAGCCGCGCGGCCCGCGAATTTGACCGAAGCGGAGAGCATGGCGCCCGGCATAACCCCGCTCTTCGCCGAGCGTGCGGACCTCGTCGTCGATGTCGAGACGCCATCGGGCGAGGTGCTCGCGGTTGACGACCCCCGACTGATCCGCATGCTCGGCGAGCGGATCGGCGATAAGCACGCCCTCACTCTGTTACGGTCGGAACGCGCCTTGACGGATTGTCGCCCGGTCTCGCTCTTCGCGCTTCAAAGCGCTCGGCGGCTCGGCGATGAGATCGGAGCCGCCATCGACAAGCGGCGCTTTCGGGCGAACATCTATATGGATCTCGGATCCGCGGCCGCCTTCGTCGAGGATAGCTTCGTTGGCCGAACGCTGCGGATCGGATCGAAGGCGGTGATCGCGATTCTCGAACGCGACCCGCGCTGCAAGATGATCACGCTCGATCCCGATACGGCCGAACCGAACCCAGAGGTGCTGCGGAAGGTCGTCGAGGCCCACGATGGCAAGGCCGGAGTCTATGGCGCCGTCCTGGTGGAGGGAACAGTGCGCCGGGGCGACGAGATCGAACTGCTGAACTCGTCTCCGCCGGCTGCAGGCGTGATCGAGCCGTCGGAGACATCGGGATAAGGCGCGCGGCCCATCACCCTTTCGGGTGTGCGCCCTAAAGATGAATGGGGCCGTCGCCGAGCGCGAGGGCGGCTTCCTTCATCGCCTCGTTGAGCGAGGGGTGGGCGTGGCAGGTGCGCGCGATGTCTTCGGCCGAGGCGCCGAACTCCATGGCGAGCACGGCCTCGGCAATGAGCGTGCCGGCATCATGGCCGATGATGTGGACGCCGAGCACCCGATCGGTCTCGGCCGCGCTTAGGATCTTGACGAAGCCCTCGAGCTTCGACATCGCGCGCGCGCGCGCGTTCGCGAGATAGGGGAACTTGCCCACGCGGTAGTCGATGCCGGCCACCTTGAGCTGCTCCTCGGTCTTGCCCACTGCGGCGACCTCGGGCTCGGTGTAGACGACGCCGGGGATCGCGTCGTCGTTCACATGGCTCTTCTGACCGGCGATGACCTCGGCGGCGGCGACGCCTTCGTCCTCGGCCTTGTGGGCGAGCATCGGTCCCTCGATGACGTCGCCGATCGCGTAGATGCCTTCGACATTCGTCTGATAACGCGCGTCCACCATGACGCGGCCCTTCTCGTCGAGCGCGACGCCCGCCTCGTCGAGCCCGAGTCCCGCGACATAGGGCCGCCGCCCGATGGCCACGAGCACGACGTCGACCTCGAGCGTCTCCTCATTGCCGCCTCCGGCTGACTCGATGGCGACGCGCAGCGTCTCGCCGTTGCGCTCGATGCCCGCGACCTTGGTTTCGAGCTTGAAGACCATGCCCTGGCGACCCAGGACTTTCTGAAACGCTTGGGAAACCTCCCGGTCCATTCCCGGCGTGATCGTGTCGAGCAGCTCGACCACCGTGACCTGGCTGCCGAGCCGCCGCCAGACCGAGCCGAGCTCGAGCCCGATATAGCCCGCGCCGACGACCACCAGGCGCTCGGGCACCGCCTTCAGATCGAGCGCGCCGGTCGAGCTGACGATACGCTCTTCGTCGATGGCGACGCCCGGAAACGGCATGCTCTCCGAGCCGGTCGCGATCACGATGTTGCTCGCGTTGACCGTCTCGGAATCACCTTCCGAGCGGCTCACCATGAGCTCGCGCCGGCCCGTGAGCCGCGCCGTGCCGCGGATATGCGCCACCTTGTTTTTCTTGAACAGATGGGCGACCCCCTTGGTCAGCGTCTCGACCACCTCGTCCTTGTGATCCATCATCGCGTCGAGGTCGAGCGCGACCTCGCCCAAGGTGATGCCGTGCTTCTCGAGCCCCTGCTTGGCCTCCGCGTATTGCTCGCTCGTGTGCAGAAGTGCCTTGGAGGGAATGCAGCCGATGTTGAGACAGGTGCCGCCGAGGGTCGCGTCCTTCTCGATGCAAGCGACCTTCAAGCCCAACTGGGCGGCGCGGATCGCGGCGACATAGCCGCCCGGCCCGGCGCCGATGACGGCAAGGTCATATTGGGTCTCGCTCATGACACCGGTTTCCCTTGGGCGCCCGAGGACGCCTCGCTAGAGGTCGAGCAGCAGCCGCTCCGGGTCCTCGATGCACTCCTTGATGCGCACCAGGAAGGTGACCGCGCCGCGCCCGTCGATCAGGCGGTGATCGTAACTCACGGCCAGATACATCATCGGCCGGATCTCGACCTTCCCGTCGATCACCATGGGCCGCTCGGCGATCTTGTGCATGCCCAGTATAGCCGACTGCGGCGGATTGATGATGGGCGTGGACATGAGCGAGCCGAAGATCCCGCCATTGGTGATCGTGAAGGTGCCGCCGGAGAGGTCTTCCATGGAGAGGCGCCCTTCCCGCGCCTTGACGGCGAGCTCGGCAATCGACGTCTCGATGTCGGCGAAACTCATCCGGTCGGCGTCGCGCAACACGGGCACGACGAGTCCTTGCGGCGTGCTCACGGCAACGCCGATATGATAGTAATTCTTGTAAACGATATCGTCGCCTTCGATCTCGGCGTTCGCCTCCGGGATCTCCTTCAGCGCATTTATCGCCGCCTTCACGAAGAAGGACATGAAGCCGAGCTTCACCCCGTGCTTCTTCTCGAAGCTCTCGCGATGCTCGGAACGAAGCGCGCGCACCCGCGACATGTCCGCCTCGTTGAAGGTGGTGAGCATCGCGGCCGTGGCCTGCGCCTCCTTGAGGCGCTCGGCGATGCGCTTGCGCAGGCGCGTCATGCGCACCCGCGTCTCACGCGCCGCCTCCGGGCGGGGGCCGGAGTCCCGGGGGCCGGAGTCCCGGGGGCCGGCAGGCTCGGGGGCCGGAGCCCCGGGGGCCGGAGCCCCGGGGGCCGGAGTCCCGGGGGCCGCTGGGGCCCTCCCTTCGATCGTAGCCAAGACGTCGCCTTTCAGGATGCGCCCGCCCTTGCCGCTGCCCGCGATGCTTTGGGCGTCGAGCTCGTTCTCGGCGACGAGCTTGCGCACGGCGGGTGACAGGACAGGGGTCTCAAGCACTTCGGTGGCCGGCGCTTGTGCAGGCGGGGCGGCCACTCTTTGGGGGGCGGCGGGTTGTGGGGCCGCGGGCTCGCTCGACGCCGCGCCCGCCGTCAGGGTCTCGACCGGCGCGGCCGGTTTTTCGCCCCCTTCCTCGATGCGGCCCAAGAGGGCGCCGACCTCGACATCCGTGCCCTCGGGCACCGTGATCTCGGCGAGCGTGCCCGAAACCGGTGCGTTCACCTCGAGCGTGACCTTCTCGGTTTCGAGCTCGAGGAGCGGCTCGTCGGCCGTCACCGTCTCGCCTTGGGATTTAAACCAGCGCGCGACGGTGGCTTCGGTCACCGATTCGCCCAGCGGGGGGACCTTGATTTCCATGATTGTGTCGTCCTCGGTCGTCGCGTTTGCGTGACCGGCGCGGCGTCGAGCGCGCCGACGGCTAGGCGGCGAGCGCCTCGGCCACGAGGGCCTGCTGATCGCGCATGAACACCTTGAGAAAGCCGGTCGCGGGCGATGCCGAGGCCGCCCGCCCGACATATTTCGGGCCTTCGCGGCCGATCGCGTCCAGGACCTCCGTGAGTTGGGGAGCGGCAAAGCTCCAGCAACCCATGTTTTGGGGTTCCTCCTGGCACCACACGACAT